>DASRTX010000678.1:0-13322 GCA_035655715.1 Myxococcales bacterium
GACCAAAGGTTCCCTCGAACACCTGCTCGACCTCTCGGCCCGCCAGAAAACCGAGGGGCAGGGTGATGCCCCTTGGCCTCCCCACTACGAAAAACAGGCCGACGAGCCTCCTCGCGTCCAACCCTCGAAGCGCCGAACCAAGGCAAAGCCCCCTCAACCCTGATCCCGGCACCCGCACCCGCGCCCGCACCCGTCACACGCTCGCGGACGTCCACATGCACGTGGACGTGCACGTGCACTTCACCGCTTCCGCTTCGCCTTCACCGCCGGCGCCAGCGCCTCGAGGTCGTCGACCAGGTGGATCCCATCCAACCGCAGCTTGCTCCGCGAGAGCTGCTTCTGCAGCTCGTCGGCGGGCCCCAATAGCTGCGACTTGTCCCCCAGCTCCGCGAGCTCCAGCGAAGGCTTCACGCCGGTGGAGAGCAGCAGCCGGCCGTCCGGCGCGAAGGCCAGCGCCCGCGCTTCCGGCGTGCGCTCCAGCTGCGCAACCTCCCGTCCGGTGCGCACGTCCCAAAGGCGCATGGTTCCGTCCAGCGAGGCGGAAGCCAGCGTCTCGCCGTCGGGCGCAAAAGCCACCGACCAGACGCGCGCGCCATGCCCCCGCCAGGTGCTGCGCAGCTTGCCGTTGCTCACGCGCCAAGTGCGGATGGCCTGGTCGCGGCCGGCCGAGGCCAGGATGGATGCGTGCGGAGAAAAGGCCAACGCCAGCACCGCGTCGGGCGAGCCGTCCATCCGGCGCAGCAGCTTCCCGGTCTTCGCCTCCCAGATGCGGATGGCGCGATCCTCTCCCGCCGCCGCCACCAACTCGCCGTCCGGCGAGATGGTCACCGCGAGTACGGGGCCGATGCCCGGCGCCCCCAGGACCCGCTGCTGCGCGCCGCCCGGAACCCTGAACAGCCTCACCGCCCCGTCGAGGCCGCCTACGGCCACGCTCTCGCCGTCGGGAGAGAAGGCGACGCAATCCACCACGCCGCCACGGCCGGAGAGCGCGATGCGCGCGCCGCCGGGAAGCTGGAAGAGGTACGCGTTGTCGTCGTGTCCGGCCGCGGCCAGGAACTTCCCGTCGGGCGAAAAGGCAAGGCCCGTCACCGGTCCGGAAGGCAGCTCCAGCGTCGAGGAGACGCGGGCCTTGGAGAGATCCCAGAGCGCGACGTGGCCCGCGACGTCTCCCACCGCGACCTGCGCGCCGGCCGGCGCTGCGGCGATGGCAGCGCCGCCCGCGAAGTCGGCCGGCCCCTGCAGGCGGATGTCGTGCGCGCCGGTGGAGACGCGCCAGAGGCGCAGCCGCCCGTCGCGGTTGGCGGAGAGCAGCGAGTTGCCGTCGGCGGAGAGAACCAGCGCGTTGGCGGTGTCGTCTCCCTCCATCCGCGCCACCAGCATGCGCGAGGCGGGGTCGATGATCAGCGCCGTCCCGTCCTGGCCCAACGCCGCCACCACGCCGCGCGCGACCGAGAGGCCCACCACCGCGCCGTGCGTCGTGTTGATCCGGGTGATCTGCTGTCCATCCAGTGAGAAGAAGCGCACGGTGCCGTCGTTGCTGGCCGAGATCACCGTCCCTTCCGCGGTGAAGAGGGCGCGACTGGCCGGCTGGTGCCCTTCGCCGCGCAGGATGGAGGTGCGCTGCACCCGGCCGGGCCACCAGAGGCGCAGCGTACCGTCCTCGCCGCTGGAGATCAGCGAGCCCGCGTCCGAGGCGAACGAGGCCGACGTGACCGGGCCCGCGTGGCCTTCGAGCGCCGCCGCAACCGCCAGGTCATCCGCGCGGAAGAGGCGGATCATCCCGTCCGCGCCGGCGGTGACGATCTGCGCGCCGTCGGGCGAGAACTCCACGTCGCGAACCAGGGCCCCGGAGTCGCCCGATGCCAGCCGGTCGCCGGATTCGGTGTTCCAGGTGATCAGGCGCCGCTCGCCCGTCGCGGCGGCCAGCACTTCTCCGTCGGGCGAAAACGCCAGGACGGAGACCTTGCCCTCCTGGGGCTCCAGCGTCCGCCGGGTCTGCGCCGCGGCGTCGAGCATCCGGATGGAGCCGTCGCCCAGCGCGGCAGCGATGCGGTCACCCTTGCGCGAGATGGCCACCGCCTCGATGCCGGAGGGAAGGTCCAGGCGCCAGACCGGATCGAGCCGCACCGTTCCGACGCGCGCCGCGCGCCAGCGGGCCTCCGCCGTATCGTCGTGCACCCGCGCCGCCGCGGCGTACGCGGCCGCGGTGGACCAGCGCTGCTCGCTCGCCTCCTGCGCGCTTTTTTCCAACAGCGCCTGCGCGAGGAAACGCCGCGCCTCGCGGTTCTCCATCCAGATCTTCGCCGAGGCCGCAATCAGCAGCACGAGTGCGGTGGCGATGGCGATGCTCAGCGCGCGGTTGCGCTTGACGAACCGCCTGAGCAAATCCAGCGCGCTGTACTCCACGCCGGCGATGCGGGAACCGGCGCGGAACGCCTCGATGTCCGAGGCCAGATCCTGCGCCGATTTGTACCTTCGCTTCTTGTTCCGCTCCAGCGCGCGCTCGCAGATGAAGGCCAGCTCGCGCGGCACCTCCGGAGAGACGGAGAGCACGGGCGGAATGGGCTCCTTGGCGATCTTGAGCAGCACCTGGACGGCGCTCTTGTCGGTGAAGGGCGGCCTTCCCGTCAGGATCTCGTAGAGCACGGCCCCCAGGCTCCAGACGTCGCTCTGCTCGTCCACTTCCGCCACGCTGCCCAGCGCCTGCTCCGGGCTCATGTAGGCCGGCGTGCCGAGCACGTCCCCTTCCTTGGTGGCGTCGAAGCGCTCGTTGACGTCGGGGGCGCGCAGGCTGTCGCTCACGTCGTCTGGCCGGCCGCGCAGCCGGGCGATGCCCCAGTCCAGCAGCACGGTCTCGCCGAAAGCGCCCAGCATCACGTTCTCGGGCTTGACGTCGCGGTGCACCACGCCGCGCTGGTGCGCATAGGCCAGGGTCTGGCAGAGCTGCACGAAGTGGCTCAGCAGCTTGAGCCGGTCGCGCCCGCGCTCGCTCTTGAGCGCGTCGCCCAGCGTGCGCCCGCGCACCAGGCGCATGGCGCAATAGGGCTGCCCGCTGTTGCGCCGGCCCACCTCGTAGACGGGCACCACGCCTGGGTGTTCCAGCTGGCCGGCGATGCGCGCCTCGCGCAGGAAGCGATCCTCCGCGTCCTCCGGCCCGCCGGGGAGCAACTGCTTGAAGGCCACGTCGCGCCCGATGTGGCGATCGTGGGCCACGAACACCACCGCCTGCGCGCCGCGGGCCAGCTCGCGCTTCATCGCGTAGTGGCCCGGCAGCTCCAGCGACAGCGCGTCGCCCTGGGCCGATGCCTCGGGGCCGCCCGCCGCGCGCTGGTCGGGAATGGTGCTTTCGGGCGGGACGGACTCGCCCCACCGCGACTTGGCCTCCCCCATGGCCACAGTGTGCCACGAGAGAGGCCCTTTGGATCAACTCATGCGGCGACCCGCAGCTTCGGTTGCGGGCGGTCCAGAGCGGCAGCGAGGACCTCGTCCATCCGCTGCACGAGGACGATCTCCAGCTCGTCGCGGACGTGCTGCGGGATCTCACGCAGATCGGCCTCGCATGCCTGCGGGATGACCACGCGCTTGAGCCCCAGCCGGTGCGCGGCCAGCACCTTCTCCTTGATGCCGCCCACCGGCAGCACCCGGCCGCGCAGCGTCGCCTCGCCGGTCATGGCCGTATCGCTACGGACCGGAACGCCGCTGAGCAGCGAGACCAGCGCCGTGAACAGCGTCACGCCGGCGCTGGGCCCGTCTTTTGGCGTGGCGCCTGCCGGCACGTGGACGTGGACGTCCCAGCCCTCCAGCGGCCGGTCCGAAACGCCCAGCTGCGCCGCGTGGGCCTGCACGTAGCTGAGCGCCGCCCGCGCCGACTCCTTCATCACGTCGCCCAGCTGTCCGCTGAGGATGAGCTGGCCCTTGCCGGGCATGCGCAGCGTCTCCACGTAGAGGACCTCGCCGCCCACGGGTGTCCAGGCGAGGCCTGCCGCGATGCCCGGCGTGCCCGCATCCTCGCGCAGCTCCGGCTGGAAGCGGTCGGGGCCCAGCAGCGCCTCGATCTCTTCCGGCGGTACGCGGCGCGGCTCCTCCAGCGTGCCCGCCGCCTTCTCCATGGCGATGGCGCGGCACACGTCCGCCAGGCGCTTCTCCAGCGATCGCACGCCCGCTTCCCGCGTGTGCGCGGCGATGATCCGCTTCAGCGCCGCGTCGGTCAGCTCGACCCGGGCACCGGCGAGGCCGTGCGCGTCCAGCTGCTTGGGCAAGAGGTGCGCCCGCGCGATGGCCGCCTTCTCCTCCAGTGTGTAGCTGGGGATCTCCAGGATCTCCATGCGGTCGCGCAGCGGCGCCGGAATCGTCTCCAGCGTGTTGGCGGTGGCGATGAAGAGGACCTTGGAGAGATCGAAGGGAACCTCGAGGTAGTGGTCGGCGAACGAGCGGTTCTGCTCGGGATCCAGCACCTCGAGCAGCGCGGCAGACGGATTGCCCTGGTAGCCGGCGCCCAGCTTGTCGATCTCGTCCAGCATCACCACCGGGTTGGAGGTGCCCACCCGCTTGAGCGCCTGCACGATGCGGCCGGGCAGCGCCCCCACATAGGTGCGGCGGTGGCCGCGGATCTCCGCCTCGTCGCGCACGCCGCCCAGCGAGACGCGCACGAACTTGCGCCCCATGGCGCGGGCGATGCTCTGGCCCAGCGAGGTCTTGCCCACTCCGGGGGGACCGGAGAGGCAGAGGATGGGCCCCTTCAGATCGCCGCGCAGCTTGCGCACCGCCAGGAACTGCAGGACGCGCTTCTTCACCTTGGACAGGCCGTGGTGGTCGGCATCGAGCACGCCGCGCGCGTTGTCCACGTCGAGATTGTCGTCGCTGGTCACGCCCCAGGGCAGGTCGGCGATCCACTGCAGCCAGGTGCGCGCCACCTGCCGCTCCGGCGACTGCTCCGGCAGCTTCTGGAAGCGCGCCAGCTCCTTGTCCACCTGCGCGCGCACCTCCTCGGGCAGCCGCAGGGCGGCGATCTTCTGCGCCAGCTCGTCGCGGTCGGCGTCGGGGCCTTCACCAAGCTCGTTCTGGATGGCCTCCAGCTTCTTGCGCAGGATGTGCTCGCGCTCGGCCTTGGTCACTTTTTGTTGGACCGCGCCCTCGATGTCATGGGCCGCCTTCAGCACCTCGCGGCGCCTCGCCAGCAGCTCCACGACGACGCGCAGCCGCGCCACAGGGTCCAGCGTGGACAGCGCCTTCTGCTTCTCGGCGGCATCGGCCGGAACGTGGTGCGCCAGCACGTCGGCCAGCGCGCCCGGATCCTTGATCTGGTCGAGGCTTCGCGCCACATGCGGCGGAACGCCAGGCAGGAGCGCGAGGATGTCGCGGGCAAGGCGACGCGCCTCCAGCGCCAGCGCCTCCACTTCGGCGCCGCTGGCCACGGGCTCGGCGATCTCTTCCACGCGCGCTGTCGGGGCCGGCTCGGCCTCGTCCAGCTCCAGCACCCGGACACGACCTGTGACGGTCACGATCACGCCGCCGTCCGGGCCAACGCCTTCCACGCGGGCCAGCGCCGCAACCGGGTGCACGCCCAGCTCGTTCTCGTCGGTGCTCAACGCCACGACCACGCGCTTGTCATCCTCGCGCGCGAGCTTGCGGGCCATCGCGGCGCCCGCCTCGTCCGTCTCCAGGCGCGCCACTGCGCCGGGCAGCAGCACCGCGTCTTCCAGGACGAATACGGGGAGTCTCTTGGGGGTCTCCATCGTGTCCAACGTAAGGTCCGCAAGAACCGTGTCAAACCGGCTTTGCATTTCCGTATTTTGCGGTTGATCGAAGGGCAGAACGCAGCCACTCGTAAGATGCAGCACGGGCGGCGCGGATTCGAATCCGGCCGCCCGTCCGTCGAGGAGGCTCTGGCTACTGCGCGGCGGAGGCGGGCGGAGGCCCACCGCCTCCCTGCGACGCCATCTTCGCCATGAACTCCTCGCCCGCCTTGCGCATCTGCGCCTCGCTCATCGCCTTCACGCGGGTGAGCAGGCCCCAGGACTGGCCGAAAGGATCCACGATGCCGCCCATGCGGTCGCCCCAGAACTGATCCGCCACCGCCATCGTGCTGGTGGCGCCGGCCTGGACGGCGCGGTCGTAGACCTCGTCCACGTCGGGCACGTAGAGCTGGATGCTGGAGGTGGGCTTGCGACCCTGTCCCGGCGCTTCGGTGGGCCCGCCCGGCATGGCATCGTTGATGTAGAAGACGGAATCGCCGATGCGCAGCTCGGCGTGCATCACCATGCCGCCCGGCCCCGACATCCGCATCTGCTCCTTGGCGCCGAAGGCGTTCTTGTAGAACTCGATGGCGCCGCCGGCGTTGCTCGAGACGAGGTTGACGATCACTTGCTGGCTGCCCGGCGGCTTCCACGCCGGACCGGACGGCCTGGCCGCCCGTGGAGCTGGCTTGCGTGCCTTTGCCTTGGACTTCGCCGGCGCCGGCCGGCGGGCCGCGCCCTTTTTCGCTGCGCCTTTGCGAGCCTTCTTCGCCATGGTTTCCCTCCGGGGGGAGCATTCGCGCACGGGCCTGCGGCCGGGTCAAGGCGCGGCAAGGCAACTGCCTCGGCCCCCTTTCGCTCTCGTCCGGCGCGTGCGTATTTTCCGCGGATGCGCTATCTCGCGCTCGCGACCGACTACGATGGCACGCTGGCCGAGCAGGGCAGGGTACGCCGCCAGACGCTCGAGTCGTTGGAGCGCCTGCGCAAGAGTGGCCGCCGCGCCCTGCTGGTGACGGGCCGCGAGCTCTCCGATCTGAAGACGGTCTTCGACCGCATGGACCTCTTCGATCTGGTGGTGGCCGAAAACGGCGCCGTGCTCTACGACCCGCGCACGCGAGAGGAGAAGCTGCTGGCGGAACCGGCTCCGCCCGACCTGGCCATCCGCATGGCGGCACGCGGCGCCGATCCCCTCGGCGTGGGCAGGGTCATCGTCGCCACCCGCGAGCCGTACCAGGTGGCCGCGGTGGAGGTGGTGCGCGAGCTGGGTCTGGAGTGGCAGGTGATCTTCAACAAGGGGGCAGTGATGCTGCTCCCGCCCGGCGTCAACAAGCAGACCGGGCTGCAGCACGCTCTCGACCGCCTCGGGCTTTCGATGCGCAACACGGTGGCGGTTGGCGACGCGGAGAACGACCAGGCCATGCTCGCGGCCGCGGAGTGCGGCGTGGCGGTGGGCAACGCGCTCGACGCGCTCAAGGACCGGGCGGATCTGGTGGTGCGCGAGCCGCGCGGAGCGGGTGTGGAGGAGCTGATCGCGCGCCTGCTCGACGACGATCTGCGCTCGGTGGTGGTCGCTCGCCACGCGATGCTCCTGGGAACCCGCCGCGACGGCACCGAGCTGCGCATCGCGCCGGCAGGGCGCAGGCTCTTGGTCGCAGGGCCGTCCGGGAGCGGCAAGACCACGGCCGCCACCGGCATCCTCGAGCGCTTGATGGCAGCCGGTTACCAGTGCTGCGTGGTCGATCCCGAAGGAGACTACGAAGGCTTCGAGGGGCTGGCTTCCGTCGGCACGGCCGAGAGGCCCCCGTCCGCGGACGAGGTGCTGGATCTGTTGACCGGACCTGCCGTGCACGTGGGCGTGACGCTGGTCGGTGTCCCGGTGGACGATCGCCCCGCCTTCTTCGCCTCGCTCTTGCCCAGGCTGCAAGAGCTGCGCAGCAAGACCGGCCGTCCGCACTGGATCGCCATCGACGAGGCGCACCATCTCTTCCCCGCCTCGTGGCAGCCCGCGCCGCTGACCCTCCCGCGCGACCTCGGCGGCGTGCTCCTGATCACGGTGCATCCCGAGCGCGTGGCCAGGTCGATGATCCAGGCGGTGGACACCGCCCTGGCGGTGGGTGGTTCGCCGGCAGAAACGCTGCGGTCCTTTGGCGAGGTCCCGGATGTCGAGCTCGAGGAGGGCGAGGTGCTCGCGTGGTCGAACGGGATTGCCGAGCCGCTGCGGCTGATCCCCGGCAAGGCGCAGCACCGCCGCCACAAGCGCAAGTACGCGGCCGGCGACCTGCGCGACAACGCCTTCGTCTTCCGCGGTCCCAAGGGCGCGATGCAGCTGCGCGCGCAGAATCTTTCCGTATTCGTGCAGATGGCGGAAGGGGTGGACGAGGAGACCTTCCGCCACCACCTGGATCGCGGCGACTACTCCAGGTGGTTCCGCGCGGCCATCAAGGACGACGAGCTGGCGGAGGAAGCCGCCGCCATCGAGGGCGCGAAGGCGCCGGACAGCCGCAATCGCATCCGCGAGGCCATCGAGAAGCGCTACACGCTGCCCTCTTGAAGGGTTGGCCTTCCCCGGCCGCCCGGGTTACACGACCGCCATGGACTTCCGTAGGTTTCGCGGGACCGATCGCTACCTGACCTCCACCGCCCTCGAATCGGCGGTGAACTGCGCGCTGGCGCTGGAGCGCCCGCTTCTGGTGCGGGGCGAGCCGGGCACCGGCAAGACGCAATTGGCAGAAGCCATCGCCGCGGGCCTGGGCCTGCGGCTGATCCACTGGCCGGTGAAGTCCACCACCCGCGCGCAGGACGGCCTCTACGTCTACGACACCGTCCAGCGGCTCTACGACTCCCGCTTCGGCGACGGCGACGTCAAGGACATCCGCCGCTACATCAAGCACGGCCCGCTCGGGCAGGCCTTCGCCTCCAAGGAGCGGGTGGTGCTCCTCATCGACGAGGTGGACAAGGCGGATCTGGAGTTTCCCAACGACCTGCTGCACGAGCTCGATCGCATGCGCTTCGTGGTCGCCGAGACGGGCGACGAGGTGGTGGCGCGCGAGCGGCCGGTGGTGGTGATCACCTCCAACGCGGAGAAGGAGCTGCCCGACGCCTTCCTGCGCCGCTGCGTGTTCCATTTCATCGAGTTCCCGGACAAGGAGCTGATGGCGCGCATCGTGCGCGTGCACCACCCCGATCTCGAGGCGGCGCTGCTCGATCAGACGCTGCGCGCCTTCTACTCGCTCCGCGACGTGGACGGGCTGCGCAAGCGGCCTTCGACCAGCGAGCTGATCGACTGGATCGCGGTGCTGCGCCGCGCCGGCATCGCCAGCGTGGAGCTGGAGGCGGGGATGCCCTTCCTGGGCGCGCTGCTCAAGCGCGAGCAGGATCTCATCGCCTTCGCAGAGGCGGCCATGCGCGGGCGGCGTCCGAGGGCCTGATGTTCGTCCCCTTCCTCTACGAGCTGCGCGAGCGCGGCGTGAAGGTGGGCGCGCAGGAGGCGCTCTCGGTCGCGCAGGCGCTGGGGCTGGGCCTGCACAAGGGAACGCTGGACGGCTTCTACGAGGTGGCGCGGGCGCTCTGCGTCCACCGCGAGCAGGACCTCGACGCCTTCGACCGGGCCTTCGCCCATCATTTCCGCGGAGTCACGGAGGAGGCGCTGGCGATCACCGACGAAGTCCTCCAGTGGCTGGCGCAGCCGGTGTCGCGCCGGCAGCTCACCGAGATGGAGAAGGAGCTGCTCGAGCGGCTCGATCTCGCCGAGGCGCGCGAGCGGCTGCGCAAGCGCCTGCGGGAGCAGCGCGAGCGGCACGACCGCGGCAACAAGTGGGTGGGCACGGCCGGCACCTCGCCGCACGGCAGCGCGGGCACGCACCCCACCGGGATCAAGGTGGGCGACGCGCCCGGCGGACGCTCCGCGCTGGAGATCGCCGCGGAGCGCAACTTCCGCGATCTGCGCTCGGACGTGACGCTGGACACGCGCCACATCGAGGTGGCGCTGCGCAGGCTGCGCGCCTTCGTGCGGGAGGGGGCCCTCGACGAGCTGGACGTCGAGGCCACCATCGACAAGACGGCGCGCAACGCCGGCGAGCTGGAGATCGCGCTGCGCCCACAGCGCCGGTCCAACCTGCGCGTGCTCTTGCTCCTGGACGTGGGCGGGTCGATGGATCCGCACGCCGACGTCTGCGAGCGGCTCTTTTCCGCGGCGAAGCGGGCGACGCACTTCAAGGAGCTGCGCACGTACTACTTCCACAACTGCGTCTACGGCCGCCTCTACGATTCGGCTGCATTGATCCAGGGAACCTCCGTGCCGCAGCTTCTTGAGGAATGCGATCCGACCTGGCGATTGATCGTGGTGGGGGATGCGCTGATGAGCCCGTGGGAGCTGCAGTCGGGCGGGTCACGCTGGAGCTTCAGCGAGGATTCGGGCGCGCCGGGCATCGCATGGCTCATGCATCTGGCAGGACACTTCGGGCATGCGGCCTGGCTCAACCCCGAGCCACAAGTGGCCTGGTATGGAACGGCCGAGATCATCCGGCGCGTCTTCCCCATGTACCGCATGACCCAGGACGGCCTTCTCGAGGCGGTGCATCATCTCATGCGCGGCGGCAACCGCCACTGATCAGCTACCGCGCGAAGTGCTCGGCGATCACGCTGGCCACGCAGCCCGTCAGCCGGATGCCGGTGGGGACGTGGAGGAACTCGTTGGGGCCATGCGCATTGGATCCCGGCCCCAGAACGCCGGTGATCAGGAACTGCGCCTCGGGGAACTTCTCGCCCAGCATGCCCATGAAGGGGATGGTGCCGCCCTCACCGAAGGCCATCGGCGCCTTGCCGAAATAGTTGCGCGACGCGCGCTCCACCGCGCTGGACAGCCACTGGGCGAGCGGCGGCGCGTCCCAGCCGGTCGACGACTTCTCTCCGTCGAAGACGACGCGCGCCCCGTGGGGCGGGTCCTTCTCCAGGGCGTCCTTGACGGCCTTGGTCGCCGCTGCCGGATCGATCCGCGGCGGAATGCGCAGCGAGATCTTGCAGGCGGTGAAGGGCCGCAGCACGTTGCCGGCGCTGCCCAGCGGCGGAAGCCCGTCGATGCCGGTGATGGAGAGCGCCGGACGCCAGGTGCGGTTGAGGATCATCTCCACCTTGTCGGTGACCACGGGCCGCGCGCCCTGCGCGAAGGGGAACTTGTTCCACACCTCGTCTCCGAGCGCCTCGGCGGTGAGGCGCGCCTGCTTCAGGCGCTCGTTGGAGATCTGGATCTGGAGGGCGTCCAGCCTGATCTTGCCCGTCTGCTCGTCCTCGAGGCGGCTGAGCAGTTGGCGCAAGATCCGGAAGGAAGAGGGCACGATGCCGCTGGCATCGCCGGAGTGCACGCCTTCGGTGAGGATGTCGACGCGCAGGTTGCCGGCGATCAGGCCGCGCAGCGAGGTGGTCATCCACAGCTGCTCGTAGTTCCCGCAGCCGGAGTCGAGGCAGACCACCAGCGAAGGCTTGCCGATGCGCGAGGCCAGGTGCTCGATGTAGGCGGGCAGATCCGGGGAGCCGCTCTCCTCGCCGGCCTCGATCAGCACCACACAGCGCGCGTGCGGGATCTTCTGCTCCTGCACCAGCCGCAGCGCGGCCAGCGAGGCGAAGCTGGAATAGCCGTCGTCCGCGCCGCCCCGACCGTAGAGCTTGTCGCCTTCCCGCACCGGCGCCCAGGGCGAGAGTCCCTGCCGCCACCCGCTCATCTCCGGCTGCTTGTCGAGGTGCCCATAGAGCAGCACCGTGTCCTCGCCCTCGCCGGGGATCTCCATGAGAATTACCGGCGTGCGCTCCGGCAATCGCACCACTTCGAGCTTGAGCCCGGCGACGGGCTGCTTGCGGCACCAGCCCTCGATCAGCGCCACCGCCCGATCCATGTTCGCCTGCCACTTCGGCTCGTAGGCGGGGGACTTGTTCGGGATGCGGATGTACTCGTGCAGGGCAGGGACGATCTCCTGCTCCCAGATGCGCTCGGACGACTGCAGGGCGCGGGCCGCGTCGAGAGTTGGCATGGCCGCGCTCTCCTACCACAAGGCGCGCAGTGTGGTGTTGCGCAGGGCACCTGTGCCATCTCTTGGTCGCATGCTGGTCCGGCTGGTGAGCGACTTCCGGCGGGCGATGGATTTCTCCCTGGTGCTCGACGAGGAGGGAATCGCGCACGATCTCCAGTCGGTGCAGGAGGGGCGGTGGGCGCTGGCGGTGGATGACGCCGACGCGGCCCGCGCCGAGCGGGCGCTGGCCGCTTTCGAGCGAGAAAACCCGCCGGTGCAAACGCGTTCCGAGCCGGCGCAGCCGTGGACGTCAGGCCTGGGCGCGGGCCTCGTCCTTTTCCTCGGGCTGCTGGCATTCCAGGTCTGGACGGGGCCCGACCGGGCGGAGAGCGAGTGGTTCCGGCGCGGCAGCGCCGACGCCGCGGCGATCGTACGGGGCGAGTGGTGGCGCGCGCTGACCGCGCTGACCTTGCACGCCGATGCAGGCCATGCCGCCGGCAACGCGCTCCTGGGCGGCCTTCTCCTCATGCTGCTGGCGCGCGTCCTCGGCCCGGGCGTGGCGAGCGTGGTCATGCTCCTCGCAGGCGTGGCAGGCACGCTCGCCACCGCGGGCCTTCTCCGTCATCACTTCGTGTCCGTGGGCGCTTCCACCGCCGTCTTCGGAGCGCTGGGCGCGCTGGCGGTGTTTCCACAAGCGCGATGGCGCGCCTGGATCCCGGTGGCGGCGGCGGTGGCGCTGCTCGGCTTTCTCGGCACCGCGGGCCGGGCCGACCTCGCCGGGCATCTCTCCGGATTCCTGGCGGGCCTGCTGCTCGGCACGCTGGCCTCGCGGCTGCCGCCCCTCCGCAGTCGGGCCGCGCAGGCGGCGCTCTCGCTGCTCTCGCTGGGGGCGCCGGTGGCCGCATGGCTGCGGGCGCTGCGCTGAACGTCGCAGACCGACCAGAACGGCGGTCGGCTGTCGCGGGGCGACGGTGCGCAGGCCATACTGCGCCGCCATGAAATCCCTGCTCTCGGAAGACGATCTCCACCTCTTCAACGAAGGATCCCATCTCCGGCTCTACGATCACCTGGGCGCGCACATAGGCGAGGACGGCACCTCCTTCGCGGTCTGGGCCCCCAACGCGCGCATGATCAACCTGGTCGGCGACTGGAACGGCTGGAACAAGCACCAGGACGCGCTGCAGCCGCGCGGCAACTCCGGCATCTGGGAAGGCTTCGTCCGCGGCGTGGGCAAAGGGACGAAGTACAAGTTCCACATCGAGGGTCCGGGCGGGTTCCGCGTGGACAAGGCCGACCCGCTGGCGCTGCACGCCGAGACGCCGCCGCGCACCGCCTCCATCGTCTGGGACCTCGACTACCGGTGGGGCGATTCGCGCTGGATGAAGGAGCGCGGCCCGCGCAGCGGCCTGGAAGCGCCCATCTCCATCTACGAGATGCACATCGGCTCGTGGCGGCGCCTGTCCGAGCAGGGAAACCGCTCCCTCGGGTACCGCGAGCTAGCCGCGCCGCTCTGCGAGTACGTGAAGAAGTTGGGCTTCACCCACGTGGAGTTCCTGCCGGTGATGGAGCACCCCTTCTACGGCTC
>DASRTX010000679.1:0-15014 GCA_035655715.1 Myxococcales bacterium
CGGAGAAGCTGCGCAAGGCGCCGGACGACGCCACCCGCAAGGAGCTTTTGGCAGAGGTGGAGCGGCTGCGCGAGCGCATCCAGGATCTGATGTCGCGCATGTCCGAGCTGGCCAAGGGCATCCAGGACGAGCACCTGAACCAGGAAGCGGCGCAGTCGATGGAGAAGCAGCAAGACCTGCTCTCCCAGCTCTCCGACATCCAGAAGAAGCTGCAGAGCGGCAAGATCGACGACGCGCTCAAGGATCTGGATCGGCTCTCGCAGCAGCTGGAGAAGCTGGAGAACGACCTGCAGCAGAAGGCCGGCCAGCAGCAGGGCGGGCAGTACGCGCAGGAGGCCAAGGCGCTGCGGGAAGCGGCGAGCCAGCTCAAGGAGCTGCAGCAGAAGGAACAGGATCTGGAGAAGCGCACCGCCCAGGTGCGGCGCGAGCTGCACAAGGACGCGCAGAAGAAGTTCGACCAGCGCGGCGGCAAGCAGCTGGCGCAGGAGCTGAAACAGAAGGCCGAGGAGGCGCGCAAGGCCATCTCGCAGATCGACCCCAAGGTCGCCGAGCACCTGGGGCTGGAGGACACGCTGGACATGGCGCAGGGGCGCGCCGCCGACCTGTCGCGCGCCCTCGATGTCAACGACTTCGACGAGGCGCTGGACCTGGCCGAGCGCGCGCAGAGGGCGGTCGAGACGCTGCAGGGCCGCCTGACCATGGAGGACCAGGTGGCGCAGCGCTATCCGGGCTTCTCGCGCGACCCCGCCGGCGTGCGCAAGGGCCTGCGCGGCGCCAGCGAGGCGCAGCAGCCCCTTCAAGAAATCGTGCAGCAGCTGCAGCAGGCGCTGCCCCGCGAAGGCCAGGGCATGTCGCAGGAACAGATGCAGCGGCTGCGCCAGCAGGGGCAGGAGCAGGGCCGCCTCAAGGAGCAGCTGGGCAAGCTGCGCGAGCAGCTGGGCGAGGTGGGCAAGAAGGTGCCCATCTTCGGGCCGCAGCACGAGCAGATGCTGCAGCAGGCGCAGGAAGGGATGCAGGGCGCCGAGCAGCGCCTCTTCCGATCCGAGCCGCGCGGCGCCCAGTCCGGCGAGCAGCAGGCGCTGGACAAGCTCTCCCAGTTCCAGGACGCGATGGAGAAGCTGGCGCAGCAGGCGGGCAAGAGCGGAGGGCAAGGCGGAATGCCCATGCCCTGGGGCGAGCCGTCCGGCAACGACGAGGGCGACCAGGAGGGGCCCGAGTCCGACGGCGTCCGCCACGACCGCGTCGAGATCCCCGACGCCGAGTCGTCGCGCGCTCCGGCCGAGTTCCGCAAGGAGCTCCTGGACGCGATGAAGCAGGCGCCGCCGGAGAAGTACAAGGAGCGGGTGAAGCAGTACTACGAGGAGCTGGTGAAGTGATCCCCCTGCTCTGCGCGCTCCTCGCCGCCGCGCCGCTGCGCGATACCGCCGAGAAGGTGGAAGCGCAGCTCGAGGCCTGGGACCTGGCAGGCGCCACCAAGGCGCTCGACGACCTTTCGCAGCACCATCCCGACTCGCCCGAGGCGGCCTACTTCCGCGGCCGCGTCCTCTTCGAGGAGGGAAGGTACGAGGAGGCGGACAAGGCCTACGCCGAGGCGGAGGAGCGCGGCGCCGGCAAGGGCGCGCTGGAGTCGGACGCAAGGCTGGCCAAGGCGGCGGCGGACGAGACGCGCGGGGACGAGGTCTTCGAGAGCGCCCACTTCGTGCTCCGGACGCGGCCGGGCAAGGACACGCTGCTCGCGCCCTACGCCCTGGACGCGCTGGAAAAGGCCTACGCGGGACTGACCAAGGACCTGGGCATCCAGCCCGCGCGCAAGATCCGCGTCGAGATCTACGAGTCGGCCAAGGCGCTCGCGCACGTCTCGCCGCTGACGGTGGAGCAGATCAAGAACTCCGGCACCATCGCGCTCTGCAAGTACAGCCGGCTGATGGTGACCAGCCCCAAGGCGCTCTTGCGCGGCTACCCCTGGCTGGACACCGTCTCGCACGAGTTCGTGCACTACCTGGTGACGCAGAAGGGCCGGAACACGGTGCCCATCTGGCTGCAGGAGGGCCTGGCCAAGTTCCTCGAGACGCGCTGGCGCGGCACCCCCGGCATGGCGGTGGACGAGATGTCGCTCTCGCTGCTCCAGGACGCCGCCAAGAAGGGCAAGCTGATCCCCTTCGCCAAGATGCATCCTTCCATCGCCATGCTGCCGACGCAGGAGCAGGCCGCGCTCGCCTTCGCGGAGGTGGAGGCGGCCATCCGGCTGCTCTACCAGCGCGGCGGGCAGGCCGCGCTCACAGAGCTGGTGTCTGCCATGGCGGCGGGGATGAGCGACGAGGCGGCCGTGGCGCAGGCGTACGGCAAGAGCTTCAAGGAGTTCGAGGCGGACTGGCGCGCCGAGGTGGCGCGGCCGCGCCCCAAGGCGGCCTCGCAGAAGAACGTGCGGCCCGCGGTGGCCAAGAAGCTGGTGTTCAAGGAGGACGCCAAGGGCCGCACCGAGCCCGGAGAGCTCGCCGCTCCGCGCGAGCCCGAGCTGGACGCCGACGGCAAGCGGGCGGCGCGGCTGGGCGAGATCTTCTACGCGCGGCGGCGCTGGACGGCGGCGGCGCGCGAGTACGCGCGGGCGCGGCAGCGCTCTTCGCAGGAAGTCCCGCTGGTGGCGCGCCGCTACGCGTTCTCCCAACTCCAGCTCGGGCACCTGCCCGAGGCGGAGGAGGCGCTTCGCTCGGCGGTGGAGCGCGACCCGGAGGACGAGGCGGCCCAGGCGCTCTACGCCAAGGTCCTGCTCAAGCGCGGGGCGCTGGACAAAGCAAGGGTTGCGCTCGACAACGGTATCGCCGTGGATCCATTCGACCCCGACCTGCACGCCACCTACGTGGAAGTGGCCAAGGGGCTGAAGGATGGGGAGCTGGAGGCGCGCGAGAAGAAGGCGCTCCTCCTGGCGGCGGGAATGGCCCCGACGCAGCAGAAGGGACAACATGAGTGAACTGGCGGTGAACGGTGCGCTCGCTGCGCCCTCGGACGCGGAGCTGATCGAGGAGCTCGCGCGGGCACGGGCGCGCATCGCGCAGGAGATCGGCAAGCGGGTGGTGGGGCAGGAGGGCGTGATCGAGCAGCTCTTGATCGCGCTCTTTTCGCGGGGGCACTGCCTGTTCGTGGGCGTGCCGGGGCTGGCCAAGACCCTGCTCATCTCCACGCTCGCCGAGGCGCTCAGCCTCACCTTCAGCCGCATCCAGTTCACCCCGGATCTGATGCCCTCCGACATCACCGGCACCGACGTGCTGGAGGAGGACCACACCACCGGCCGCCGCGCCTTCCGCTTCGTGCCGGGCCCCGTCTTCGCGCACGTGCTCCTGGCCGACGAGATCAACCGCACCCCGCCCAAGACGCAGGCGGCGCTGCTCCAGGCCATGCAGGAGCACCGGGTGACCGCCGGCGGGCGCACCTATCCGCTGGAGGAGCCCTTCCTGGTCTTCGCCACCCAGAACCCCATCGAGCAGGAGGGCACCTATCCGTTGCCCGAGGCGCAGCTCGACCGCTTCATGTTCATGGTGGACGTCGGCTATCCCAGCGCCGACGAGGAAGTGCAGATCGTCCGCGCCACCACCTCCGGAGCGCAGCCGGTGGTGGAGAAGGTGCTCTCGCCGCAGCAGATCCGCAGCCTTCAAGACCTGGTATTGCGCGTGCCCGCCGCCGACCACGTCATCCGCTACGCCGTGGAGCTGGTGCGGCGCACGCGGCCGCATACCGCCACCGGCCAGCACGTCAAGGACCACGTCAGCTGGGGAGCCGGCCCACGCGCCTCGCAGGCGCTGATCCTCGCCGCCAAGGCCCGCGCCGCGCTCCAGGGCCGGCCCGCCGCCGACGTGACCGACGTCCGCGCGCTGGCGGAGCCGGTGCTGCGCCACCGCGTGATCACCAACTTCCACGCCGAGGCGGAGGGGGTGGACTCGCGCAAGGTGATCGCGGAGCTGCTGAAAGAAACCCGGCCGTGACGCTGGACCCGGCGCTCCTCGCCCGGCTGGGGCCGCTGCAAGTCCGCGCCCGCAAGGTGATGGAGGGCGTGCTGACCGGGCTGCACAAGAGTCCCCACCACGGGCAGTCGGTCGAGTTCTCCGAGCACAAGGAGTACGCGCCCGGCGACGAGATCCGCCACATCGACTGGCGGGCCTTCGCCAAGCTGGACAAGTACTACGTCAAGCGTTTCGAGATGGAGACCAACCTGCGCGCCATGCTGGTGGTGGACGCGAGCGGCAGCATGTCCTACGGCCGCGGCGCCATGACCAAGCTGCAATACGCCGCGGTCTGCGCGGGGGCGCTGGCCTATCTCCTGTCGCGGCAGGGCGACCAGGTGGCGCTCTGCATCGCCGGCGACGGCGGCACGACCGCAGGCGTGCGCGACTTTTTGCCCTTCGCCTCCTCGCCCACGCACGTGCAGGCGCTGCTCCACATGCTGGAGACCGCCACCGGCCGCGGGCCCACCGTGCTGCCTGCGGCCCTCGACTTCGCGGCGGAGAAGGCGGGGCGCAGGTCGCTCATCGTGGTGCTCTCCGATCTCTTCGACGCCACCGAGGCCAGCGTGCCTGCCCTGAAGATGCTGCGCTCGCGGCGCCACGACGTCCTCCTGCTCCAGACGCACGACCGCGAGGAGCTGGACTTCCCCTTCGACGACCCCACTCGCTTCCTCTCGCTGGAGGACGACCGCCAGATCGAGGCGCAGCCCCGGCAGATCCGCGAGAGCTATCTCTCGGAGATGCGCCGTTTCCTCGAAGGCACGCGCCGCGAGCTGGCCCGGGCGGACGTCGAGGTCCAGCAGATCGCCACCGACGCCGCGCCGGATCGGGTGCTCCTGACTCTGCTCAAGCGCAGGGAGGCCGCGTAGGCATGGCGCGCACCGGGGCGAGGAGCTGAGCGTGCTGCAGTTCGCGCACCCGGCGTATCTATGGGGGCTCTGCGCCATCGCGCTGCCCATCCTGGTGCACCTCTTCAACCAGCGCAGGCCCAGGCCCCTGGGGTTCGGAGCCATCGAGTTCGTGCTCCGCTCGCAGCGGCAGAAGGCGCGGCGGCTGCGGCTGCGGCAGATCCTCCTGCTCGCCCTGCGCTGCCTGCTCATCGCCGCCGTCGCGCTGGCCCTTTCGCGCCCCTCGCTGCGCCCGCGCGGCGTGCAGGCCTCGCAGGCCCGCGGGCCGCAGGCCACCGCGCTGGTGATCGACGCCTCGCTCTCGATGCGCTACCGCGTGGGATCGCACACGCTCTTCGAAAAGGCGCGCTCCGAGGCGCTGGCGGCGCTGGAACGGCTCGGGCCCGATGAGCCGGCGACGGTGGGCCTCTGCGCCGGGCCGGGCGGCATCTCCTCGGGGCTGGGTTCCCCGTCCTTCGATCGGCTGGCCGCGCGGCGGATGTTGCAGTCGGCGCAACCCACCTGGCTGGGCAGCGACATGACGGGTTGCCTGGCAGCGGCGGCCCGCGCGCTGGGAGAGAGCCCCGTTCCCGGCAAGCGGATCATCGCCTTCAGCGACCTGGCGGCGCACGCCATCCGACTGGACGCGCCTCCGCCGCTGGTGCCGCCGCCGGCCGGCGCTCCTGCCGGCAGCCAGGCCATCCGCCCCAACGTGGTGCTGGTCGACGCGGGCCAGGGCGGCGATCTCTCCAACGCGGCGGTGATCGCAACCGCGGTGCGGCCCTCGGCGTCTTTGGGACAGCGCGGCTACGAGGTGGTGGCCACCGTCGCCAACTACGGCGCACGGCCCGTCTCCGGGCTCCAGGTGTCGCTCAAGATCGGCCAGAACATCGTGGCGAAGGGCTTCGTGGACGTCCCTCCCCGCGGCACCGCGCGCAAGACGTTGGGAGCCGTGCTTCCTGCGGGACTGGTTACAGGAAGAGTGGATCTCGCCCGCGAGGAGGCGCAGGGCCTGGACGAGGACGACGGGCAGGACTTCGCCGTCCAGGTGCCCCGCGACGTGAAAGCGCTGATCGTCGACGGCGCGCCCTCCTCGCTGCGCAGCAGGGACGAGGCCTTCTTCGTCGAGGCCGCGCTGGCGCCGGCCCATACGTTCGGGCGCATCGCCGCGCAGACCCTGGACGCCGACGCCGCCGCCAATGTCTCGCTGGACGGTTACGACGTGGTGCTCTTGCTCAACGTGCCGGCGCCGCAGAAGGCCTTCGCCGAGAAGCTGCGGCAGGCGGTCATGCACCGCGGCATGGGTCTCTTCATCGCGCTCGGCGATCACGTCGATCCCGACGCCTACAACGACGCGCTGGGCGAGCTGCTGCCGCGCCCGCTGCACCTGATCAAGACCGCCGCCGAGCCGGGCGCGCAGGGGGCCGAGGAGCACGCGGCGCGCTTTGGCGTGATGGAGTGGACGCATCCGCTGTTCCGCGTCTTCGGCCCGCTCGAGCGCGAGGGGCTGGAGAGCGCCCGGACCTTCCGCTACGCGCTGCTCAAGCCGGAGCAGGGCGCGCGGGCGCATACCCTCGCCTCCTACGACGACGGCGCGCCCGCGCTGATCGAGGCGCGCGTCGGCGCGGGGCAGGTGCTGCTCTACACCAGCTCCGCTTCGCACTCCTGGACGGACTGGCCGATCCGCGTCTCCTTCCTGCCCGTGCTGCAGCAGTCGGTGAGCTGGCTGGCCGACGCGCTGGAGCAGCGCCAGCCGGCGCCGGCCGTGGTGGGCGCAGAGCGCACGGTGGCGGCGCCCTCCGGCACGCGGGTAGAGCGGGTGCTGGGTCCGGACGGCAAGCCGCTCCCCCTGCGCCGCGAGAATGCGCACCCGGACGACGGCATCGTCGCGGTCTCCGAGCCGGGCCAGTACCGCGCGCTGGTGGCGCCGCCCGGAGCGCAGATGCGCGAGGAACCCTCGCTCACCTTCGTGGCCGCGCTCGATCCGCGGGAGAGCGACCTGCGCCGGGTGGACGAAGGCGAGCTCAAAGCCCAGCTCGGCGGCGCGGCCTCCGCGCAGGTGGCGGCGTCGTCGGCGGCGGCGGAGGGCGCGCACGGCACGCCGCTGTGGAGCGCGCTCCTGCTCCTCGGGGCGCTGGCGCTGCTCGGCGAGGGCGCGCTCACCCGCAAGTAGCGCGCCCTCGATTCCGCGCTATCGGGCGGGCTGCTGGTGGCGGGCAGGAACGGCCTGCTGCCCATCCTCGGAGGGCTCGTCGGGCTCCTGGTCCTGCTGCATCTGCAGCATCTGGTGCCGCAGCTGCTGCGCCGCCTTCTGCTTGGCCCGCTCCTGGAACTTGATGAAGTTGGGAACGGCGATGGCCGCCAGGATGCCGATCATGACGACCAGCCCCATGGCGCCAGCCCCGCCGGTGGGCCCGGCGGCGATGGCGAAGATGGGGCTGAAGGGATAGGCCAGCGGGTTGCGGCCCACCTCTGGAACCGAGCCCGGCCGGACGAACTCTTGAAGCGCCGCCACCCGCTTGCAGAGGAAGGGATGGCTGCTCGACAACTCGAGGATTGCCATCCAGAAGGCGCCGGTCTCGGCCCGTTGCGCCATGAAGGCGTCCAGGTTGACCTGGGCGGCGGTCTTGCCGCCGGCAGCGAGAACGACGAGCCCGCGCGCGGCCGGCTCGAGGCCGCCGCAGACTGCCAGCCCGGCGCGGTCGCAGGTGTACTCGCAGGCGCGGCTGTAGGCGGGTCCCAGCCAGGGGACGAGGCGGAAGGGCAGCAGCACCGCGTTCCAGCTGAGGTGGCCCGCGGCCAGGTGCGCCATCTCGTGGCCGATGACGAAGTCGAGCTGGCCGGGATCCTCGCATCCTTCGACCAACGAGGAGAGCAGCACCACGTAGCGGCGAGAAAGCAGCTTGGTGGCGAAGGCGTTGAGCAGCCCGTTCGACTGCAGCAGGTAGACCTCGGGGACCTGCGTCAGCCCGAGCTTCGAAGCGATCTCCCTGCAGCGGGCGTGCAGGTCGGGAAGCTGGTTCTCCGACACGCGCACTCCGTTCCCGCGGACGTGGGCGAGCAGCAGCGCATGCGCCATCAGAACGAAGGCCAGGCCCACCAGGCCATAGAGGGCCCCGACGATGGAGACCAGGAGGACGAGCCAGGCGATGCCGGAGAGGAAGAGGCCGATGACAAAGAGCGGTCGCTCCTTGGGCGAGCGCAGCCGCGGATCGAAGGTCATTTGTGTGGGCTCCCGAGAAAACGGCAGTATCGGGGAGCCTGGAGGGTACGGTCCAGAGAACGCGCGCCGCGTCAGACGCGTCGTTCGGTGGGGTCGATGGGCCGCTCGGCGCGGACCGCCGCCTCGGTCAGCTGGGCGGCGAAGGTGCGGTGCTCCTCGCTGGCGCAGGCAGCCGCCGCCTTCGCGGGATCGATCGCGCCGGCCGGGCGCGCGAACTTGTGCAGGGCCTGCACCCGCGCGGACGCCTCCGCCAACCGCTCGCGCGAGAGCGGGCCGGCCCGCGCCCCGCGGGCGATGGCGTCGATGGAGTCGTGCTGCGCCTGCAGCGTATGGCAGACGAGCACCGCGTCGCAGCCCGCCGCCACCGAGAGCTCCGCGGCGTCGGGGACGCCCCAGATGTCGCTGATGGCGCGCATCTCCAGGTCGTCGGAGATGCAGCATCCCTTGAACTCGACGTCCTTGCGCAGGAGCGAAAGCGAGACGGGCGAGAGCGTGGCGGGCAGCCGGTCGAAGGCCTCGAAGCGCACGTGCGCCGTCATCACCGAGGCCAGCCCCGCGCGCGCCGCCGCCACGAAGGGGACCAGCTCTACCTCCCAGAGCCGGTGTTTGTCGTGGGCGAGGCGCGGCAGGGTGAGGTGCGAATCCTGCGAGGTGTCGCCGTGCCCGGGGAAGTGCTTCACGCAGCTCGCGACGCCGCCGCGCTCGAGGCCCTGCGCCAGCGCCACGCCCAGCCGGGCCACGCGTCGGGGGTCCCGGGAGAAGGACCGGTCGCCGATGACCGGGTTGTTGGGGTTGGTGTCCACGTCCATCACCGGGGCGAAGTCGAGGTCGATGCCGCAGGCGGCGAGCTCGTCGGCGATCATCCGGCCCACCCGCTCGGCGACGGCGGTGCCATTGACGGCGCCCACCCCGCCCAGCTGATCGATCTCCCCGAGGCGGCGCATGCTGGGCCAGGCCGTCCAGTGAGGCGGGCGCAGCCGCTGCACGCGGCCGCCCTCCTGGTCGATGCAGATCAGCAGCGGACCCATGGCGGCGGCCTTCAGCGAGCGCGACAGCTCCGCCACCTGTGCGGGGTCCTGCACGTTGCGGGAGAAGAGGATCACGCCCCCGACGCCGCGGCGGATCAGCTCCAGCTCCTCGGGCCTTGGCGAGGTGCCCTTGATGCCCACGAAGACGCAGCGTGCTGCGGCGCGGTCGAAGTCGTCCATTCACACACCCCGAGTCGGAAAAAGCGCGCGGACTGTCGCATGACGGGATGCCGCTGGAAAGTCCGGTTGTTGTGCCAGCGTAGCGCCGTCCGCGTATGGGAACCGGTTCCTGTGTAGGCGCAAACGATTGATTACCGGACACTTTTGTTTGCCGGGCGGGCAGGCGCTTGCTAGGATCGGCCGGTTGGAAAGCTTTCGAGGAGAGGTCTTCAAAGTGCGAAGGATTCTGCCGGTCGTCTTGCTCGCTCTCTCGCCGTTGGCCGCACTCGCGGGGCAGCCGGACCGCGAGGTGCTGCGCAAGGCCGTGGAGCAACTGCTCTCCCAGCCGCCGCTGTCCGGCGCTCACGTCGGGCTGCAGGTGGAATCGCTGGACGACGGCCAGGTGGTGATCTCGCGCAACGCCGACGACCTGCTCAATCCCGCCTCGAACACCAAGCTCGTCACCTCCGCGGCCTCGCTGTTGCGGCTCGGTCCCGAGTACCGCTTCACCACCGACTACCTCGCCGACAAGCCGCTCTCGCGCGGGCGCATCGCCACGCTCTACGTGAAGGGCCGCGGCGATCCCGCCGTGACCACCGAGCGGCTCGACGGCCTGGTCTCCGATCTCTGGCATCGCGGCGTGCGCAGCGTGGGCGACATCGCCCTCGACGACAGCTTCTTCGACCGCGAGGAGTTCGGCCCGGGCTGGGAGCAGGAGGCCAGCGACAAGTCGTGGGCCGCCGGCGTGGGCGCGCTCTCGCTCAACCACAACTCTGTGGCCGTCTACATCACGCCCGGAGATCGGGTGGGCTCGCGCGCCCGCATCGAGCTGGAGCCCGAGGCGCGCGACTACTTCCTGGTGGACGACCGCGTCACCACCGTGCGCATGACCGGCCGCCGCAAGCTGCGCCCGCACACCATCTCCGAGGGCGAGCGCACCCGCATCGTGGTGGAGGGCCGCGTGCCGCTGCGCGGGGAGACGACGGTCATGTACCGCCGCGTCGGCGACCCCACCTTCTATTACGGCCAGACCCTGCGCATGCTCCTGCGCCAGCGCGGCATCCGCGTCTCCGGGCGGGTGAAGCGCGGCGAGGTCCCGACTTCGGCCGTCCTCATCCAGAGCTACGATTCGCCGGCCCTGGCCGAGATCGTGCGCGACATGAACAAGGTCTCCTCCAACTTCATCGCGGAGATGCTGATCAAGACGCTCGGCGCGGAGCTCAAGGGCACGCCCGGGTCCTGGCCCAAGGGGCTGGAGGTGGCGGAGGACCTGCTCGCGGAGCTGGGGTTGCCGCGCGGGACCTACGTGCTCAAGAACGGCAGCGGGCTCAACGACACCAACCGCTTCACGCCCCGCCAGATGGCTTTGCTGCTGCAGGCGGTGTGGAAGCGTTTCCCGGTGGCCGCGGAGTTCATCTCCTCGCTGGGCATCGCGGCCCGCGACGGCACCATGCGGCTGCGCATGGAAGGGACCGACGCGGCCGGGCGGCTTCGCGCCAAGACCGGGACGCTCGAGCGGGTGACCGCGCTCTCGGGCTACGTGCAGAGCCTGGGCGGCGAGCGGTACGTCTTCTCGGTGATGGTGAACGACTGGAGCGGCAAGAGCGCGCCGGTGGTCTCGTCCATCGACCGGCTGGGCGTGATGCTGGCCGCGCTCGGCGCTCCCGAGGCCGGAGCGCGCGAGGCGGCGCTGGCCGCCACCGCGCCGCTGCAGGACGCGCAGCCCGCAGAGTTGAAGGCGCGCATCGCCACCTACGCCGCCCTCTCCTCGGCGGCGGATCGCAAGAACCTCCCCTTCCTCCGCTCGGCGCTGCGCACCGAGCGCGACCCGCTCTTGCGCATCGTGCTGGCGGACGCCGTGTATCGCAGCGATCCCGACCAGGGAGGCGGCGCGCTGCTGGAAGCGCTGCCCCCGTCGCCGGACCTCTTCCTGCGGCTGCGCAGCATCGGTCGCGAGCTGGCGCTGCCGGTGCCTGCGGTCTCCTCGCTGCTCGATCTGGCGGTGGACGGCAGCGCCGACGCGCTGGCGCGGCTGCTGGCGCTGGCCCCGCTGGCGCGCGGCCCGCAGCGGGACGAGCAGCTGGCCTCGCTGCTCTCCGACGGCTTTGTGGAGGTCGGCGAGGCCTCGCCGGACGAGATGCTCTCGGCGCTGCGTGCGGCTCCTGCCGTGCAGGCGCAGGCCGCCGTGGAGGTGGTGTCGCAGGGGCTCACGCAGGCCGGAACCGATCTCTCGCGGTATCCGCTGGCGCAGTCGCTTCGGGCTGCGCTCTCGCAGGCCGGCGCCCCTGCCGCGCAGCTCGACGGATGGCTCGCGGTGATGGAAGGCCGCCCGCCCCGCACGCAGGAAACAGTGGTCGACGCTGCCTCGCCGCCGCCGGCGCCGGCGGCAGTTCCCTCTCCGGCGGGAGCGGCAGATCCCTCGGGCGCCGGCCGCGCCAACCCGGCCGTGCTGGTGAGGCCCGCCTCCGAGGTGAAGCCTGCCGCGGCCGTCTGCACCGGGCCCGCCACGGCGTGCCCGGGCGGCGGCTAGAAGCAAAGGCCGCAGCAGTTTCGCGCCCCGCGCCTTGTCGGGCCCCTGTGCTAGGGTGCTCGCCTCCAACTGAAGCGAGGGCGAGCATGGCGGGCAGCGTCAACAAGGTCATTCTGGTCGGCAATCTGGGCCGCGATCCGGAGGTCAGGTACACGCCCAGTGGGCAGTCCGTGGCCAACTTCACCGTCGCCACCAACGAGGCGTGGACCGACAAGGCGGGCCAGAAGCAGGAACGGACCGAGTGGCACCGCGTCGTCGTGTGGGGCAAGGCCGCCGAGAACTGCGGCGAGTACCTCTCCAAGGGCCGGCAGGTCTACGTGGAAGGGCGCCTGCAGACCCGGGAGTGGACCAACAAGGAAGGCGCCAAGCAGTACACCACCGAGGTGGTCGCCAACCCCGTGGGCGGGGTCGTCTTTCTCGCCGGCGGGGGCCAGGGTGGAGGCCGCGGCGCCTCGCGCGGCGCCGGCGCGCCTTCGGAGGATTTCGGGCAGCCGCCTCCGGGGATGGAGGAGGCGCCGCCCTCGGGTGGTGGTTCCCCGAAGAGCGGAGAAGACGACATTCCGTTTTAGCGAGACGCTCTGCCTGAAGTTGCGGGTCACTGCGGTTAGCCGGCGGTGAGGGCCAGCCGGATCTCCGCCAGGGCGGCCGGGAACGGAAGTCGCCTGCGCAGCGCCACGACGTCCCCGTTGGCGCCGCGGGCAGCGCCGCGGATGGCTTCCACGCGATCGGCACCCAACAGCCGCGAGACGTCGAAAGTGCGGCCGTGCCTTCTGCCCTCCGCCAGCTCGGAGGCGACGTCGGCCGCGGTCCGCCGCAGCCGACCGCAGATCTCCGCGAGCGTCGCGCCGGAATCGCACAGCGACCACAGCTCGCCCGCGCTTGCCGGCGCCGCCGCAGGAATTCCGTATTCGATGGAGGGCGGTTCCTCCAGCCAGGGCGGTGCCACGAAAGGCAGGCCTCGCTGGTCGCCCACGGGTTCCTGCACGCGGGGCGACGCGGGTTCAACCAGGGCGGGCGCCGTGGCGGCGATGGCGGCGATGACGCGTTCACCGTAGCGCTGCCAGCGGCCTGGACCGGCGCCCTTGACCGCCAAAAAGCCCTTCTCGTCGCGGGGCAACGCGCGCGCCAACTCGCGCAGCGTCGCATCGTGGAAGACGACGTAGGGCGGCACGCGGCCTTCGCGGGCCAGCTCGCTGCGCAGGCTGCGCAGCC
The DNA here is from genome assembly GCA_035655715.1 of Myxococcales bacterium. GTDB lineage: Bacteria > Myxococcota > Myxococcia > Myxococcales > 40CM-4-68-19 > 40CM-4-68-19. The sequence goes on from DASRTX010000679.1 coordinate 13,035, forward strand.
TCTCGTACACCGCCTCGTCGCAGGGCACGTCGTGCGCCGTGGCCGCCGCCTCCTTCCCGCGCCGCTTCGCAGGCACAGCGACCGTCTCGGCCTCGGGCGCGCGGCTTCCTGCGCAGCTCTCGCAGGCGGTGCAGGCGCGGGGAGCCTCGGCGTCGCCGAAGTAGCGCAGCAGATTGTGCCGTCTGCACCCGCGGGTATCGGCGAAGCGCACCAGGCGATCGAGCATCTGGCGCTCGCGCGCGACGCGCAGCTCGAGCAGCTCGAAGTCGACGGAGAGATCCTCGGCGGCGACGGTAGGAGTTGCGACGAAGAAGCGCCCGTCCCGCGACTGACCGCGCTCGAGGTGCCCGGCGGACTCCAAGAGCCGCACCGCGCCCGTGAGCTCGGAGGCAGCGACGCCGGAGCGGCGGGCGAGCTCTTCGAGGGATCCGTCCAGAAGCTCGCGCGCTGCATTCCAGGTGGCCGCCACCAACTCGCGCGAAGGCCGGCCCGCCTCGATCATCCGCCGCTGCATCATGATGTCGGCGAAGTTGAAGAGCAGCAGCGCGTAGCTAGGCTGCCCGTCGCGTCCGGCGCGGCCGATCTCCTGGTAGTACGCCTCCAACGATCGAGGCGCGTCGAAGTGGGCGACGAAGCGGATGTCGGCCTTGTCCACGCCCATGCCGAAGGCGTTGGTGGCGACGATCACGCCGTTCCGGCCGCCGACGAAGGCGTCCTGCGCGGCGGTGCGCTCAGCGTCGCTCATGCCGGCGTGGTAGCCCCGGGCCTCGATCCCGCCCGAACGCAAGGCAGCCACCACCTTGTCCACGTTCTTGCGCGTGGCGGCGTAGACGATCCCCGGCCCGCCACCGCGCGCCAGCGCGAGCAGGCGGCCGAGCTTGTCCTTGTCGCCGGAGACGCGAAGCACCTCGATGAAGAGGTTGGGCCGATCGAACCCCGCGACGAAGACCTTGGGGTCGCGCAGCTCGAGCGCATCCGCGATGTCGCGCCGGACCTCGGGCGTTGCGGTGGCAGTGAGCGCCAGCACGCGCTCTGCCTTCACCTGCTCGCGCGCCCGCGCCAGCTGTTGGTACTCCGGCCTGAAGTCGTGTCCCCAGGCGGAGATGCAGTGCGCCTCGTCCACCGCCAGGAGCGGGATCTTGAGGCCCGCGACGGCCGAGAGGAAGGAGGGCGACTTGAAGCGTTCGGGCGCTACGTAGACGAGGCGATACTCTCCGCGCCGCAGGGCCCCCTGCCGTTCCTGGCGCTCCGCGTCCGTCAGCGAGCTGTTGACGAAAGCGGCGGGAATGCCCCGAGCACGCAGCGCGTCGACCTGGTCTTTCATCAGCGCGACCAGCGGCGAAACCACCACCGTGGTGCCTTCGAGAAGAAGCGCCGGAAGTTGGTAGCAGAGGCTCTTGCCACCTCCTGTGGGCAGGATGGCGATGGTCGGTCGTCCGGAGAGCACCGACCGGACGACGGCCTCCTGCCCCTTGCGAAACGCCTCGTACCCGAAGTGCTGCTTCAGCGCCGGCTGCAGTTCCATCTCCCCTCCTCCTTATCCCAGGCCCTCGCGTGGAACGAGCGAAACCGGATCCGGCGCCGGGCACGCGCCCTCCACGGCGCTGTGGACTCCGCCCTCGGCCAGGACCAGGTGATCGACGACGCGGATTCCGAGCGCGCGTCCGGCCTCGTCGAGCAGCAGCTGCAGCCGCTGGTCTTCGCCCGAGGGCGTGGCCTCGCCTGAAGGATGGTTGTGCGCGAAGGCCACGGCCGGAGCGCGATGGAGCAACGCCGGCGCGAAGGCCTCGCGCGGCGAGACGGAGCATTGGGTGAGGCCCCCGCGGGCGATCTGCACGCAGCGGATCTCTTCCAGCCGCGCGTTGAGCAGTACCGCCCAGAACTCCTCGTGCGGCAGGTGCGCCAGCTGCGACCAGAGGGCCGCGGCCACGTCCTGCGCGCGCAGCAGACGCCGCCGATCGGCTGGAGGGGCGAGAGCGA
>DASRTX010000680.1:0-9234 GCA_035655715.1 Myxococcales bacterium
CCACGGCGTCGCATCGGCGGTGTGGTAGAGGCCCTGCGACTCGCCCTCGGGAAACAGGTTGGGGATGAGGCCGTCGCGCGCGTGCGCAGCGAAGGTCTTCAAGATGCGCCGCGCCAGCTCGTGCCGGCCGTTGACCAGGCAGAGGCCTTCGAGGCTGATCATCGTGTCGCGGCCCCAGTCGGTGAACCAGTGGTAGCCGGCGATCACCGAGCGATCGTCGGCGCCTCCCGTGGGCTTGCGGAAGAGGAACTGATCGGCGGCGAGCGCCAGCTCAGCGGCGAGCCCCGTCCTGGCGCCGACGAGCGCGCGGCGCCGCACCAGCTCCTCCGAGCGGAGCGCCTCGACGTCGAGCGCCGGATCCCACGCGTCGGTGGTGATGGCGAGTATCGCTTCCTCGCCGGCGGCAAGGTGCACGGACCACGCGCACGGAGTCACCAGCGCCCCTTCGCAGTCGTAGCCGCGCTCCTCCTCGATGCGGTAGCGCAGCGTGCGGGTCTCGGGAGCAATGGCGCGCCACTCGCCTTTCGAGACGGCGAGGAGGATGGGAAGCGAGCTGCCGCGATCGACCTCGCAGACGCGCCCTTCGATGGCCACCGGGTACGCGCGCGCCGGTTGCTCGAGGCGACCTTCGTGCGGCCGCACCTGGAAGGACGGGCGTACATCCAGCTCGATGGGCACACGCGCGCGCCAGGAGACGACCGTGAGATTCCGCCCATGCGGCAGCACGATGCGCCTCTCGAAGTTGGCGTAGCGCCAGACCGGCAGCCCGTCCTCCAGCGCGAACTCCTCCAACTCAGAGGCGCCGTCCCGCAGCTCCGAGACGGCGAGGATGCGCCCGCGCGGCGTCGCGGCGATCAGCGCGCCATGGAACCTGCGCGTGGGCGGCCCCGCAACCGCGCCGGATGCGTAGCCGCCCAGCCCGTTGGTGACGAGCCATTCCTTGTCGTCGGGCAAAGGCTGGCCCCGGCGCCAGCAGACGCGCCGCATCTCAGTAGTCCCTTCGTTTGAGCAGGTAGTCGAGTCCCCCGGCGCGGAACCAGCGGTAGCCGTAGGGCTCGAGCGGAATCTTGTGCGCCTTTCCGCGCCCGGGCTCGCTGTGCGCTTCCGAGTGCAGGTTGACGAGCTTGTCCTCGCGCAGCCGCAGCGTGACCTCCGCCGGCTCGTCTGCCAGGTTGTGGAGGATGACCAGCGCGTTCTCGCGCCATTCGTAGCGCACCGCCAGCACGCCGCGGTTCCCGCACGGCAGGACGCGAAAATCGCCCCAGCCCACCTCCGGACACTCCTTGCGCATGCGGATCATCCGCTCGGTCCAGTTGAGCATCGACTCCGGATCGCGCTTCTGGTCGGCGGCGTTGATGCTCACGTACGACCACGGCCCCTCGCTGATCACCGGCAGGATGGTCTTCTCTGCCTTGGAGAAGCCGCCGTGTGGCTCCTTCGACCACTGCATCGGCGTGCGCACGCACTTGCGCTCGGGGAGGCTCAAGTCGTCGCCCATGCCCAGCTCGTCGCCGTAGCGGACCACCGGCGTGCCCGGCAGCGAAAACATCAGGCTCATCGCCATGCGCAGGCGGCGCTGGTCGCCCTTGAGCATGGGCGGCAGGCGGCGACGGATGCCGCGGTCGTAGAGCTGCATCGACTTCTCCGGGCCGAATTCGGCGAAGACCTTCTCCCGCTGCCTTTCGGTGAGCCGGCCCAGATCCAGCTCGTCGTTGTTGCGCAAGAAGACGCCCCACTGCGCGGTGGCGGGCCGCGGCCTGGTGCGCTCCAAGGCGGCGGCGAGGTCTTGCGCGTCGCCGGCCGCCAACGCGTAGAAGAGGTGCTGGTTGACCTGGAAATTGAGCATCATCTGCATGCGCTCGCCGGCCTCGCCGAAGTACTCGAAGTCGGTGCGCGGCTGCACGTTGGCCTCCGCGAGCAGGATCGCGTCGCGGCTGCGCCAGGAGAGGAAGGCGCGCAGGTCGCGCAGCATGTCGTACTGCTCCAGCGGCTTCACGCCGGGGCCTTTCTTCCCGATCACGAACGGGACCGCGTCCATGCGAAACCCGGAGACGCCCAGCTCCAGCCAGAAGCCCATGATGCGTCGGATCTCCGCCTGCACCTCGGGGTTCGAGGTGTTCAGGTCGGGTTGGAAATCGTAGAAGCGGTGGAAGTACCACTCGCCCGATTCGCGGTCGCGCGACCAGGTCGACTTCTGCACGCCGGGAAAGACCATGCCCTTGTTCCAGTCGCGCGGGCGCGTGGGCGACCAGACGTACCAGTCGCGCCGCTTCGACGTCTTCGACGAGCGGGCCTCCTTGAACCAGGGGTGCTGATCGGAGGTGTGGTTCACCACCAGATCCGCGATGACCCGGATGCCGCGCTGGCTGGCGGCGTGGGTGAACTCGACGAAGTCGCCCAGCGTCCCGTAGCGCGGATCGACCGCGTAGTAGTCGGAGACGTCGTAGCCGTCGTCGCGATCGGGGGAGGCGTAGAAGGGCATCAGCCAGAGCGCATTGATGCCCAGCCCGTCCAGGTAGTCGAGCCTGCGCGAGAGCCCGCGAAAATCCCCGACGCCGTCACCGTTGGCGTCGAGGTACGTCCGGACGTCGCAGTTGTAGACGACGGCGTTCTTGTACCAGAGGTCCGGAATGACGTCGGGCTTGGGGTCGTACATGCCGCGCATCCTGCCGGGCTTTGAGCGCCGCGCGGCTCACCTGCTCTTCGATCTGCGCAGCAACTGACTCCCGATGGCCAGCGCGCCCAGGGCAAGCCCGACCGCGTCGCTGGCCAGGCCGGGCACGATGAGCAGCGCCGCGCCGGCGATGAAGAGCGCGCGCTCGTGCAGGCGCGCGGCGATGACGAAGTAGCCGATGATGCCGGCGCCGAGAAAGACAATGCCGGCCGAAGTGGCCAGCGTGTTCCCCACCGCCGCCAGCCAGGTGGTGTTCAGGAGCAGAATCGAGTGGTCGTAGACGAAGACGAAGGGGACGATGAAGCCCGCCAGCGCCAGCCGCACCGCGATGAAGCCTGTCCTGGTGGGGTCGGCCTTGGCGATGCCCGCGCCGGCGAAGGCGGCCAGCGCCACCGGCGGCGTGAGGTCGGCGAGCAGCCCGAAGTAGAAGACGAACATGTGCGCCACCAGCGGTGGCACGCCGTGGACTGCGAGCGCCGGCGCCGCCATGGTGGAGGTGATGATGTACGTCGGGATGGTGGGCACGCCCATGCCGAGGATCAGCGACGCGATCATGGTGAAGACCAGCGTCAGCGCGAGGTTGCCGTGCGCGAGCGCTGTGATGGCGCTGGAGAGCTTCACCCCGAACCCGGTCTTGGTCGCCACGCCGACTACGATGCCGATCACCGCGCAGGCGATGGCCACGCCCAGGGCGCCGCGGGCCCCGCGCTGCAGCGATTCGAGCAGCTCCCAGACGGTGTGGCGGGTCTCGGGCTTCACCAGCGCTCCTGCGATGAGCAGCCCGTGCAGCGCGAAGACTCCCGGCACCCCGTACTTCCACGCAAGCCCGGCGCCGATCATGACGGCGGCGGCGATCACCGCGCGCAAGTCCGGCCGCGCGTACGTGGTCCAGAGTTTCTGCACCAGGATCACGGCGATGGTGACCATGATGCCGTAGAAGCCGGCGAAGAGCGGCGTGTAGCCGGCGACGAGCAGATACACCAGCACCACCAACGGCGTGAGCAGGTACCAACCCTTGGCGAACACGCGCTTGAACTTCGGCAACTGCTCGCGCGGCAGCCCCTTGAGCCCCGTCCTCCCCGCCTCGAAGTGGACCATCACGCCGACGGCAAGGAAGTAGAGCACGGCGGGGATCGCCGCCGACTTGCAGATCTCCACGTAGGGGATGCCCAGCGTGTCGGCCATGATGAACGCCACCGCGCCCATCACCGGCGGCATCAGCTGCGCTCCCATCGAGGAGGCGGCCTCCACCGCGCCAGCGAACTCCGCGCGGAAGCCGGTCTTCTTCATCAGCGGGATGGTGAAGGCGCCGATGGTGACGACGTTGGCGATGGCCGAGCCGTTGACGGTGCCGAGGATGGCGCTGGAAACGACTGCCACCTTGGCGGGGCCGCCCAGCGTGTGCCCCACCAGGCTCATCGCCAGGTCGGAGAAGAAGGAGATGATGCCCGCCTGCTCCAGATAGGCGCCCATCAGGATGAAGAGGAAGATGTAGGTGGCGGAAACGCCCAGCGGGATGCCGAAGATGCCCTCGGTGGTGAGGTACATGTACTCGGCGATGTCTTCGATGCCGTAGCCGCGGTGCGCGAACAGGCCCGGGATGGAGCGGCCAAAGTACGCATAGGCGAGGAACACGCCGGCGAGGATCACCATGGGCGGGCCGATCACCCGTCGGCTCGCCTCCATCACCAGCAGCATGCACGCTACCGCGATGGCGAGATCGAGCGTGGTCGGCATGCCGGCCCGCTGCACCAGCGCGGCGTAATCGGCCACCAGATAAAGACCCACCGCCGCGCCGGCCAGCGCGAGCAGCACGTCGGTCCAGGGAACGCCGGCGGAGATCTTCCCGCGCCGCGCCGGAAAGAGCAGGAAGGCCAGCGCGAGGACGAAAGCGAGGTGGATCGAGCGCTGCAAGATCGCGTCGAGCAGCCCGAATCCCGCCGTCAGCAGCTGGTAAATGGAGAGCCCCGCGGCGACGGCGAAGACGATCCACTTCCAGATGCCGCCGACGTGACGGAACCGGAACTCCGGGTCGTACTTGGCGATCTCCTGCTCGATGACCTCGGGCGCCGCGATGGCGACCGCCGGCTCCGCCGCCGTGCTCACTTGAGCAGTTTCTTTTCGCGGTAGTACTTCTCGGCGCCGGGGTGCACAGGCACCGGCAAGCCCTTCATCGCGTTGGCCAGCTTGATGTCCTTGGCCGCCGCGTGCGCCTGCGAGAGGCGGTCCAGGTTCTCGAAGATGGCCTTGGTCATCTCGTAGGCGGTCTTCTCGTCCATCTCGGCGCGGGCGATGATGAAGTTGGCCACGCCCACGGTGTGCACGTCATGGTCCTGCCCGCGGTAGGTGCCCTTGGGAATGGTGGTGGCGAGGAAGAAGGGCAGCTCCTTGGTCAGCTTGTCGCGCACCGGCCCGTCGATGGCCACCACCGTGATCTCCTGCGAGGTGGCGATGTCCATGATGCCGGGGTTGGGCATGCCCGAGCTGATCAGGGTGGCGTCGATGGCGCGGTTCTTCATCTGGTCCGCGCTCTCCGAGAAGCTGAGGTAGTCGGTCTTGGCGAAGTCGGAGTAGCTCATCCCCGCGGCGGCGAGGATCTGGCGCGCGTTGATCTCGGTTCCCGACCCGGGCGCACCCACCGAGACGCGCTTTCCTTTCAGGTCTGCCAGCTTGACGATGCCGGAATCCTTGCGCGCCACGATCTGGATGGTGTTCGCGTAGATGTTGGCCAGCGCGCGCAGGTTCTTGAGCGGGACGGTGAAGCCGCCCGCCTTGTCGCCGGTATAGGCGAAGGAGAGCGTGTCGCCCAGGACGAAGGCGAGGTCGCTCTTGCCCTGGCTGACGTTGATGCAGTTGACCTTCGAGGCGGCGGTCACCTCTGCCGAGGCGTTGTAGCCGGTGAGCTTGTTGTTGATCACGTCGGCCAGCGCGGCGCCGATGGGAAAGTAGGCGCCGCCGGTGCCGCCGGTGGCGATGGAGATGAACTTGGTGTCAGCCGCGAGGGCCGACAACGCGCAGCAGAGCGCGACGGCGGGCGCTGCCCGGTGCAGTTTCATCGGGGGTTCCTTCTCGCTGCACGCCGATCGAAACCACCGACTCGCCGAAGAGCGCGGTCAGGTCGAGGTCGCGACCGTCCACGTGCAGCACGTGGTGGGACAACGGGGACAGGCGGATGCGCAGGTCGCGAATGGGGATGTGGCGATGATCGATCCACATCCTGCCCGACCGGTTGTGGAAGACCTCGCCGGGCAGCAGGCAGTCGGGCAGCCCGGCGCCGGCGGAAGAGAATTCGGATGCGGTCAGGATCACCTGGCCGGAGTCGACGCGGTAGGTCTCGCGCCACTCCGTGCGCTCGACCGAGTGGATCCAGGAGAGCTGGAAGCTGCCGCCCCGCATCGGGAGACAGCGTACCTCGTGCGGAGCAGCGACGCGCAGGCACTCGGCGGAGGCGGCGCCGGCTCCCAGGACGATGACTGCCGCGGCGGCAAAGAAGCGCATCCTCGGCCGGGAGGTAAAGCGCACTTCCGTGCGGCCGATCAAGCCCCAGCCGCTTCGGTGCTTGATTTCAATCCCGAGGCGGGGTGCAATGCGCGCCCTTTTCGCAGCGCTTCTTCAAGGAGCACCCGTGACCTGCCGCCTCATTGCCGCAACCGCCGTCGTTCTTGCAGCCTGCGCGTCCACCAATGGAGCAACCCCCGCCGCGCCGGCGGCCACCGCCGTGAAGGCGAGCACCACCGAAAAGACCAGCGCCGCCGCTCCTCCCGCCGCGCCGTCCGCAGCCGCGGGCAACCCCTTCCTCGCGCCCAGCCCGCTGCCTTTGCAGATGCCGCCGTTCGACCGCATCCACGACGCGGACTACCTGCCCGCGTACGAGGCGGGGATGGCCGAGCACCTGAAGGAAGTGGAGGCCATCGCCAAAAATCCCGAGCCGCCAACTTTTGAGAACACGCTGGTGGCGCTGGAGAAGTCGGGCCGGCTGCTCGACCGGGTGGGGCGGACCTTCTCCAACCTGAACGCCACCAACGGCAACCCGGAGATGCAGAAGGTCGAGACGCAGATGGCGCCCAGGCTCTCGGCGCACCGCGATGCCGTCTTCCTCAATCCGGCGCTGTTCGCGCGCGTGGATGCGCTCTACCAGAAGCGCGCGCAGCTCGGGCTCGACCCGGAGTCGGTGCAGCTGCTGGAGCGCTACGAGACAAACTTCGTGCGCGCGGGCGCGAAGCTGTCCGATGCCGACAAGGAGAAGCTGAAGAAGCTGAACCAGGAGCTGTCGTCGCTCACCACCAAATTTCGCCAGAACGTGCTCAAGGCCACCAAGGAGTCGGCGGTGGTGGTGGACGACGTCAAGGAGCTGGACGGCCTGTCCAAGCAGCAGATCGGCGCGGCGGCGCAGGCCGCCAAGGCGCGCGGGCTGGAGGGCAAGTGGGTGATCGCGCTGCAGAACACCACCATCCAGCCGCCGCTCGAGCAGATGAAGAACCGTGAGCTGCGCGAGCGCGTGTTCAAGGCGTCGGCGTCGCGCGCGACGGGTGGCGACGCGGACAACACGGGCATCGTCGCGCGCGTCGTCACCCTGCGGCTGGAGAAGGCGGCGCTCTTCGGCGCGCCCAACTGGGCGGCCTACACGCTCGCCGACGAGACGGCAGGCACGCCGGCGGCGGTCAACGACATGCTCGGCAAGCTCGCGCCGGCTGCCTTGGCCAAGGCCAGGAAGGACGCGTCGGATCTCCAGGCCATCATCGACAAGGAGGCCAAGGCGTCGCACACCAAGTCGTTCCAGCTGGCTCCCTGGGACTGGGCCTTCTACGCGCAGCAGCTGCGCAAGGCGCGCTTCGACTTCGACGAGAAGGACGTGAAGCCGTACTTCGAGATGAACCGCGTGCTTCAGGACGGCGTCTTCTACGCGGCCAACCAGCTCTACGGGATCAGGTTCAAGGAGCGCCACGACCTGCCCGTGTACCAGGAGGACGTGCGCGTCTTCGACGTGCTCGACGCCGACGGCTCGCAGATCGGGCTCTTCCTCGCCGACTACTACAAGCGCGACAACAAGCAGGGCGGCGCGTGGATGAACACCTACGTGTCGGAGTCGGCGCTGCTCGACCAGAAGCCGGTGGCCGCCAACCACCTCAACATCCCCAAGCCGGCGCCGGGTGAGCCCACCCTGCTCACTTTTGAAGAAGTGACCACCATGTTCCACGAGTTCGGCCACGCGTTGCACGGGCTGTTCGCCCACGTGAAGTACCCGCTGCTCTCCAGCACCGGGCCGCGCGACTTCGCCGAGTACCCGTCGCAGTTCAACGAGATGTGGGCGCGCGACCCCAAGGTGCTGGCCAACTTCGCCAAGCACCACGTCACCGGGGAGCAGATGCCCAAGGCGCTCTTCGACAGGGTGATCGCGGCGCAGACCTTCAACTCGGGCTACTCGACCACCGAGTACCTGGAAGCCGCGATGCTCGACCAGGTCTGGCACCAGCTCCCGGCATCGCAGGTGCCGACGGCGGACAGGGTCGCCGCGTTCGACGATTGGGCGTTGCGGCAGGACGGCGTGCTCTTCCCCGCGGTGCCGCCGCGCTACCACACCGCGTACTTCTCGCACATCTTCTCCAGCGCCAGCGGCTACTCGGCGGCCTACTACGCGTACATGTGGAGCGAGGTGCTCGCGCGCGACTCGGGCCAGTGGTTCAAGGCCCACGGCGGCCTGACCCGCGAGAACGGCGACACCTTCCGCAAGATGGTGCTGTCCCGCGGCCGCACCGAGGAGCCACGCGTGCTCTTCGAGCGCTTCTACGGCGGCCCGCCCACCATCGGCCCGCTGCTCGAGTACAAGGGGCTGACCATGCCGCAGGCGGCGAAGTAAGCCACTGCGCGGTATCCCAGACCGTCCTACTTCTTCTGGATCGCGGCCTCGCTCAACCGGCGCATTTCCAGGACCATCCTGAACTTCTCTTCGAACGGCAGCTGCGCGAGCTTCCGGCGGCTTGCTCGTTTTGATTCGGCGATCCGGTCGACGGCAGCCTGCGGCGTCAGTGCCTTACTGGCGCCGTTCGAGGAACTTCTTCCAGCGCTCTTCGAGCCCATGCGTCTTCAGGATAGCGAGAAGGCGTTTTTCGTCCAGTGGATCGCGGCCACTTTCCATCAGGTGCTCGATCTTGAGACGGTCGGTCGCGCGGTTGGTTTGGAGAGCGATCGCGACGGCATGCTCCGCGGTGAACACCTTGGTTTGCTGGTTGCCAACCTGCGCCGTCCGCGCTTCGAGAATGGCTTCCTGCACGAGCGGCGTCGGCGCCGGAAGAAACTGCACCGGAAAGCCCTCGATCAGGATCGCATCCCCTTCGGCCTCGTACCCGGACCGGCGAAGATCACCTCATCTGCTCGAGGACGCCGATGGCGGCGAGTGCTTTTAGATACTCGCCGACCAAGGCCACGTCGACGGGCCCGTATTCCGCCGAGACGGCGTCGCGGATCTGCTGCACCGTCCGCTTGCCGTCGGCGAAGTTGAGGATCTCGTAGGCGTAGTCCTCGGGGCCGCCGGTTTCGGGCGCGCGGGGCGCTTCGGGAAT
>DASRTX010000681.1:0-5701 GCA_035655715.1 Myxococcales bacterium
GGAGCCACGGCAGGAACGGCCTGCGGCAGCACGGCCGGGGCCGGGCGCGCCGCGACCGTCACCGGAGTCGCGCGCTCGGCGCGGACCGCCGCAAGCGGCAGGGCGAGACAGGCGGCGGCCACCGCAGCCGTCACGGCACGGCGGCGATTGACCTGCCGCCGATCGACGGCCGGGTCGAGCACCGAGATGAGCCGGCCTTCCAGCTGCGACCTCCGCGCCATCGCCAGCGCCGCGCGGCCGCGGCCGGGAACGATGGAACAGCGCGCCACGTCCAGCAGGCTTGCCGCGTAGTCGGTGGGAAGAGCGCCGTCCTCGATCACCCGATCGTCGCAGGCGCGCTCCCGCTCGGAGCGCATGGCGGCCGCCGCCGCCCACGCCAGCGGATTGGGCCAGTGCAGCGCGCAAGCCAGCCGCGCCAGCCGCTGGGTGAAGGCGTCGTGCCGCTGGACGTGCGCCAGCTCATGGACCAGCACCGCACGCTTCTGCGCGCGCGTCCAGCGCTCGGCTGCCGCCGGCAACACGATGCGCGGGTGGAGCGAGCCCCAGGTGATGGGCACCTCCGTGTCGGTGCTCTCCAGCAGCGTCACGGCGCGGCGCAATCCCAGCCGCGCGGAGCTCTGCTGCAAGAGCTCCAGCCACTCCTCGTCCACCACCCGGCGCGCGCGCCGTGCGATGAAGCCGAGCTGCAGATCTCCCATGCCAACCCGCAGAAGGAGCAGAACCGTCGCCGAGGCCCAGAGCAGGCGGGCGAAACCGGTCCAGTCGAGATGCAGCACCACGGCGCGGAAGGCGCCGAGCAACGCGACGGGCACTCTCAGGCCGCGCGGCATCCGCTCGGACCATGCCTGCGCCGCGCCCGCGCCGGTCTGGGATCTCCGTGCCGGGGACGCCCATGGGCCGCCGAATTGCGACCACGGTGCCTTGGCGGCGGCCTTCACCGCGATCGGGGGCGGCGCCGGCTCGTCGGCGACCGGCGCTGTGACCACGAGATCGGGCTCCGGCGCGGGCAACGCCGCCACGTGGACGGGCGGCACCACGAGCGTGGCGAGCGGCAGCAGCAGCGCGGCGCCCAGCGTCACCGACCAGATCAGGTGGCGCGTGGCGGCCGAAGACCGGCGCAAAAGGACCGCCGCGATTCCGCCCAGCGCGAGGAGGACCGAAGACTTCCACAACAGCTCGGCGAGAAAGTCCATCAGCGCCCCTCCTTCCGGGCCTTGTCGATGAGGGTCTGCAGCCGGTCCAGATCGCCTTCCGGGAGGTTTGCGTCCTCGATCAGCGCGGCGACCGCCTCGCCGGCGGAACCGCCGAAGAAGGTGTGGACCAGCTTCTCCATGGCCGACTTGCGCGCCTTCGCCGGCGCGACGGTGGGCTGGTAGACGTAGCGCACGCCGTCCTGGACGTGGCGCAGCTGACCCTTGTCCTCGAGGAACCGCATCATGCCCCGCACCGCAGAGTAGCTGGGCGCGTCGCTCAGCTCGGCGCGCACCTCTGCAACGGTGGCGCGACCCAGCCGGTACACCGCGTCCATGATCTGCCGCTCCCGCTTCCCCAGCTCCATGCGACCTCACTTGATGCTAACCGGTTAGCATGTGCTAACGCATTAGCATGTTCACGTCAAGCGCGCCCGGTTATTTCAGCCCGAGATCCGGGGCAGCTCGCGCACGCTCCTCCAGAACGCCAGCGTGGCATCCGCGGCGCGGCGCGGCGTGAACTGCACCGCCCGCTCGCGCGCCGCTCCCCCCAAGGCGCGCGAGAGGGGCGCGTCGTCCAGGAGCGCCCCCAACGCGGAAGCGATCGACGCGGGGTCCGAGGCCTGCACCACCCTGCCCGTCTCGCCCACCAGCTCGGCAGGCGCTCCTTCGTTACCTGCGACCACAGGAAGCCCGCATGCCATCGCCTCCAGGACCCCGCGGCAGCCACCGTCGTTTCCCTCGCGCAGCCAGACCGCAACGTCGAGGGCGCGGTACGCTTCCAACAGCGCCGGCCCCCGCGCGTATCCGCCGAAGAGGACGCGCTCCAGATTCAGCTGGCGAGCCAGCGCGCGCAGCTGCGGCTCGTCCTCGCCTCGACCCACCAGCACCAGCCACACCCGCGGCAGCGTCCGCTCCACCGCCGCCCAGGCCAGCAGCAGCACGCGGTGCCCGCGCTCCGGCTTCATGCGGGCCACGATGCCCGCCACCCGCGCGTCCGCCGGCACGCCCCATTGCGCGCGCTGCTCGACCGACGTGCCTGGCGAGAACCAGCGCGCATCGACCCCTGGCGACAGGTGCGCGACCCGGCGCGGATCCAGTCCCAGGCGAAGGAGCGCCTCGCGATAGCTGGCGGCGTGGACCACGACGCCGTCGCTGCGGCGCAGCGCCCACAGCCTCTGCCGCAACGCGCCCGGAGTGACGTCGACGGCCCGCTGGGCGGCTCGAACCAGCCGCAGCTCCCGGCTCTTCGACCTGCGCGCTGCCCAGAGCGCGAGCATGTGATCGTGGGCAAAGGCCGCGTGGAAGACGTCGTACCGCCCCTCCCGCGCCCAGGCGGTGAGGCGGGCGGCGTCGTGCAGCACGTCGGCCGGGCGCACCTTGCGCGACAGGCGAAGGCGCGTCTCCCAGGGAACGCCGGCGTGCGCCAGGTGCTCGCCCAGGTTCTCGCCCGCGCGAACCGTGTCGGCGGCGAAGCGCGCGTCCAGCCCCTGCGCCCGCAGTTCGCGGGCGAGCGAGATGAGCCCCTCCGCGGGGCCCGTCCGCGACGAGCTGGAGACCATCAGCAGCGGCGCGCGCGGCCAGCTCACGCGGAGAGCAGCGGCAGCCGTCCCGCCGAGAGCAGCGGCGAGAGCGCGGCCCAGGCGCGCTCCTCGGTGAGATCGAGCATGCAGCGGAAGTGTCCCCGCGGGCAGCGGCGGCGTCCGAAGAACGAGCACGGCGCGCAGGGCACGCCGGCGAAGAGCACCTCGTGCCCGCGGAAGTCGAACATGGTCGGGTCGGTGGAGCCGAAGAACGCCAGGGTGGGCACGCCCAGCGCCCGCGCCATGTGCATGGGCCCGCTGTCGTTGGCCGCGAACGCCGTGCAGCGGGAGACGAACCCTCCCAGCGCGCGCAGGTCCAGCTTGCCACAGAGATCCACCGTCCCGGGCGCCTCGCGCGCGATCAGGCCGCCCAGATCCGATTCGGCGGCGCTCCCCTGCACCGCCACCTGCATGCCGCGGGCGAGCGCGCGCCGCGCCAGCCCCGCGAAGCGCTCGGCCGGCCACCGCTTCGTCTCCCAGTTCGCGCCCGGAGAGAGGCCCAGCAGCGGCGCGCCGGGTTTCAATCCCGCCGCCCGCAGCGCCGCGTCGGCCGTGGCCACGTCCTCGGGCCCGAGGAAATACTGGAGCCTCCCGCGCGGCAGCTTGTGGCCGACCAACTCCTCCACCGCCGCGTGGTAGCGGTCGGCGAAGAACATGGAGGAGCGGTAGGGCCGCAGCGCCAGCTTGACGGGCAGCGTGTCGCGGAAGTCGCGCTTGGTCCACACCACCTTGCGCACGCCCGGCATCAGCGCGCGCAGGATCTTGCTGCGGATCTTGCCGTGCAGATCGAGCACCGCGGTAGGGCGGGTTGCGCGCAGGCGCCGCGCGTACGAGAGCGGGCCTTCGCCCGGCAGCAGTGCGACGACCTCGTCGACGTTGGGGTTGTGCTCGAGCAGGTGCGCGAGTCGTTCCTTGACCGCGTAGACGATGCGGGCCGAAGGCCAGGCCGCGCGCAGCGCGTCGATGGCGGGCGCGGTCAACACCACGTCGCCGACCGCGCTGAAGCGCAGCACCAGCACCGTCTGCGTCACGCGGCTCCCGACAGCAGATGCCAGGGGGCGGGCAATCTACAATTGCGCAACGGGACGAGGAAGGTGTCCACCAGCGCGTGCTGACCTGCGATGCAGGCGTGGGAGACGCCGTCGGTCAGCACCATCCAGGCCGAGTACGGCGCGAAGGAGAAGCGCTGGTGGGGTGGCGCCTGGAAGGACGGCGTGTCCTTCATCCAGTTGTGGAAGCGGCGCATGCGGCGGTCGTAAGGCGAGCTGTCGATCACGCGCGCCATGGGAAGGGCGCGCTTGACCAAGGCCAGCGCGCCGCTCACCGCGCGCTCGGGCAGCGCCGGCTCGAGGCCACCTGTGCGCACTCCCGCCTCCTCCCCGTGCCGCCGGAACAGCTCGTCGAACGGCCCCTTGCTGATCCAGACGCGCTCGCGGGAGGGGTTGAGGTTGACGAAGAAGCGCAGGATGCGGTCGCCGTGGGTGGCGCCGTAAGCGCCGGCGTCCACGTGGATGAGCTCGTTGCTGGCGTGCGCCGAAAGCCCGCGGCCCTGCTCCTCGATGGGGCGGAAGCTGGAGGTGCCCGGCGTCCAGCCTCGGGTGAAGTCCGGCATCCCGCGCTGCAAGAACTCGCGCACGCGCGCCGAGTGCGTCTCGAGGATCCGGTGGGCGCGAGCGAGCACGGGAGCAGGCGCCTGCAAGCCCGTCAGCTTGCCTGCATCGGGATAGAAGCTGACGTTCTTGCTCCGCAGATGCGGCGAAAGGCCCGCGCGCAGGAATTGCTGATCGTCCGCGCCCGGCAGAGGGAGCGGACACTCGGGGAAATGGACGATGTGGCCGCGCTCCAGCGCCTCGGCCCAGCCGCCGCTCGCGGCATCGTGCAGCATCAAGGGCGCGGAATCTAGCACAGCGCGCGGCGCCGTGCGTCGAATTCCATTCAATATCTCGATTACATTTTTGTTCGAAGTACTGGCCCCTTGCCCGCCCCACGGCGTAGCATCCGCCACCATGAACATCCGGACGATCCTCATCGGCGCAGGCGTCCTCGCCCTCGGCGGGTACGCCCTCTACGACTACTACGGCCCCGAGTCGAAGCTCGCGCGCGAGCTGAAAGAGATCGAGCAGCTCGAGCCGGACGTGAAGACGCCGGAGTGCTTCCCCAAAGGCGTCAACGGGAAGCTGTTCGCGGTGGCCGTCACGCGCGATCTGCGCCCCAAGGCGGAGTTGGAGAACGACGTCACCCGCCGCTCCGCCATCAAGCACGACTGCATCCGCGGCAACGAGCCCAAGACGGTGCAGCGGGTGGTGAATGCGCTGGGCGCGCAGGGCGTCCCGGTCTACGCCGAGGTGCTGGAAAAGTGCCCGGTGGTGAAGGACGAGTATCCCGTCTACTCGTGCTTCGCGCTCGACGCGCTCTTCGCCGAGGGCAGCAAGGAGTCGGTGGCCGCTCTCGAGAAGGCGCTCACCGTCAAGGACAAGTCGCGCAAGAACGTCTACCTGGGCGCGATCTACCGGCTGATGAACACGCGCGGCTGGAAGAACAACGCGCAGCTCGCGCAGAGCCTCCCCACCGAGACCGAGTGGGAGGCCAAGGAGCTGATGCTCGAGCACATCCGGCACCACAAGGATCCTTCGGCCAAGCCGGATCTGGAGAAGGCCTACGCGGCCGAGACGGATCTCCAGGAGCGCGGCGGCATCAAGGCGGCCATCCTGGAGATCGACAACCCCGGCAAGTGCGTGATGAACGACGAAGGCCGCGCCGAGAGCGGCAGCTGCCGGTACTCCTGCACCGAAATCAACCGCTGGTTCAGCACGCCCAAGCCGGCGAGGGGCGGCTGCCCGCTGGTGGTGGATCCGCCCGCGGAGACGCATCCCGACACCGTGCTGAACACGGCGACGCCGGTGGCGACGCCGGCCACCGCCAAGAACA
>DASRTX010000682.1:0-3165 GCA_035655715.1 Myxococcales bacterium
GAGCGCGCCGCTGGCCCAGAAGTACTGCCAGGGGTGCGCGAGCCCCAGTTGCGCGCCGCGCGCGTTGAGGATGGCGAGCGCCGGGATCATGGTGGCGAAGATGCCGGCGAAGAGCGCGGCAACCTCGACCATGGGCGACCACGAGAATGCGTTCTCCACCCGCAGCTGGCGCGGCGTCGTCAGCCAGGAGAGCGCGATCATCAGGACCAGAGCCGTATCCTGCGCCAGCGGCGGCAGGCCCAGCCGGCCGCAGACCACGAGGATCGCCGTCACTCCGGCCAGCAAGAGGAAGTTGAGCTTGCCGGCGATGTGGATGGGCACCTCATGTTCGACGGCGATGCGGTCCAGATCGCCGGGGCGCTCGAGGTCCTCCTTGCGGAAGATGGTCGAGTCGACGATGTAGAAGAGGATCAGCAAGAAGGCGTTGGCGAGCAGCCAGTGCCGCCAGAGCCGCAGCGTCCAGGTGAAGGGCACGCCGCGCAAGAAGCCGAGGAAGAGCGGCGGATCGCCCATGGGCGTGAGCAGCCCGCCGGCGTTGGCCACCACGAAGATGAAGAAGACGAAGACGTGTCCCTTGCGGAAGCGCACGGAGTTGGCGCGCAGCAGCGGCCGGATCAGGAGCATCGACGCGCCGGTGGTGCCGATGATCGAGGCGATGACCGCGCCGATGCCCAGCAGCACGGTGTTGAGGCCGGGAGTGCCTGCAAGCGTGCCGCGGACAACGATGCCGGAAGCGATGACGAAGAGCGCGCCGAGCAGGACGATGAAGGCCAGGTACTCGCCCGCGGCGTGGACCAGCGCGGTGGAATCGAGGAAGACCGTCCAGATGGCCACCGGCGCTCCCAGGAGGAGGCTGAGGATGGCCTTGTTGTGGTTGTGCTCCCAGAAGCGGCCCGCGATCAGCGGGAGCACGGCGATGGACACGAGCATGGCCACGAAGGGGACCACGCTCCAGAGCGGGAACAGGTGTCCCAGCTGGGTGGCGGATGCGCCCGCCGCGAGCACGAGCCCCATCCCGGCAACCTAGGAAAGTCCCGGGCTGAGGTCAAAGACGGGCCGGAGCGACCTGAATCCGCTTGAACTGCGGCCCCGTTCGGGCGTAGTCCGCCGGACATGATTCCTCGAGGACGCCTTTCCCTCCTCGCCGCGGCGCTCGCCGCGTGCGCCAGCCAGAAGACCACTCCGGTTCCGCCGCCCGACAAGCAGCACGGCGTCGAGCTGGGCGACCTCGACCGCGCCGCCGACCCCTGCGGCGACTTCTTCGAGTTCGCCAACGGCGCCTGGCGCAAGGCCAACCCGATCCCCCCCTCCATGCAGCGCTGGAGCCGTCGCTGGCAGGCCGGCGAGGTGAACAAGGAGCGGCTCAAGGAGATCCTCGACGAGGTCTCGAAGAAGACCGACTGGCCGAAGGGGAGCGTGGAGCAGGTCGTCGGCGACGACTATGCCTCCTGCATGGACGAGAAGCGGGCCGACGCCGCGGGGCTCTCGCCGCTCTCGCCGGTGTTGACGCAGATCGACGGCGTCAAGTCTCGCGCCGATCTCCAGGCCGCCATCCACCGCGTGCAGGAGCTCAACGTCAACGCGCCGTTCCTCTGGGGCGGCCAGCCCGACCCGCACGAGCCGCCGCGCACCATCGCCATCGTAGCCGCCGCCGGCCTGGGCCTGCCCGATCGCGACTACTACCTCAAGCCCGAGCCGCGTTTCGTGGAGGCGCGCGAGAAGTACCGCGCCCACGTGGAGAACATCTTCCGGCTGGCGGGGGAGCCACAGGTGACGGAGGCGGCGGAGACGGTGTTCGCCTTCGAGAAGCGGCTGGCGGAAGCCTCGCTCGACAACGTCGCCCTGCGCGATCCGAAGAACACCGATCACCCCGTCAGCTTTGCGCAGCTCCAGGCCATGACGCCGCACTTCGACTGGACGGCGCAGTATGCCGGGGCGCGGGTACCCCAGGGCGACCTCAACGTCGCCGAGCCGAAGTTCCTGGCGCAGATCGATCAGGAGCTGGCGCAGACTCCCGTCCCGGCCTGGCGGACCTATCTGAAGTGGCAGCTCCTCGCCTCGGCGGCGCCCTGGCTGTCGAAGCCGTTCGCCGACGAATCCTTCGCCTTCAACCAGAAGTACCTGGGGGGCGTGCCCGAGCAGAAGCCGCGCTGGAAGCGCTGCGCGGAGTCGGTGGACGAGCTCCTGGGCGAAGCGCTGGGGCGCAAGTACGTCGAGCGCTACTTCCCGCCCGCGGCCAAGGCGCGCGTGCAGGACCTGGTGCGCAACGAGCTTTCGGCGATGAAGGAGATCATCGAACGCCTCGCCTGGATGGGGCCCGAGACCAAGCGGCGAGCGCTGGAGAAGCTCGCCACCTTCAACCCCAAGATCGGGTACCCGGACAAGTGGAAGGACTATTCCGGAGTGGAGATCCGCCGCGACGCGCCGTTCTGGGACAACGTGGTGCAGGGCCGCAAGTTCGTCGTGGCCGACACCCTCGGCACCATCGGCAAGCCGACCGACCGCGGCCGATGGGGAATGACGCCGCCCACCAGCAACGCCTACTACAACCCGCTGCTCAACGAGGTGGTCTTTCCCGCCGGCATCTTGCAGGCCCCCGCCTTCGACGTGGCCGCCACCGACGCGGTCAACTACGGCGCCATCGGGGTGGTGATCGGCCACGAGATCAGCCACGGCTTCGACGACCAGGGCGCCCAGTTCGACGCCGAGGGCCGGCTGAAGAACTGGTGGACGGAGGCGGATCTCAAGTCGTTCCAGGAGCGCGGCCGGTGCGTGGTGGACCAGTTCGAGGCCTACTTCATCGAGCCCGGCATCCACCACAACGGCAAGCTCGTTCTGGGCGAGTCGATCGGTGATCTGGCCGGCGCGAAGATCGCCTGGCTGGCATTTCAGAAAGCGCAGCAGACGCGGCCCGCGGTGGCGATCGACGGCTTCTCACCGGCGCAGCAGTTCTTCATCGCCTGGGGGCAGTTCCGCGGCGACGAAACGCGTCCGGAAACGCAGCGGCTGATGGTGCAGGGAGACCCGCATCCGGTGGCCAAGTACCGCGTCATCGGTCCGCTGTCGAACATCCCCGAGTTCGCGAAAACGTTCGGCTGCAAGGCCGATTCGGCGATGGTGCGGGCGGAGGGGAAGCGCTGCGAGGTGTGGTGACCCGTTGTCATC
>DASRTX010000683.1:0-2495 GCA_035655715.1 Myxococcales bacterium
CGGCTCCTGGCTGAACGAGGGCAAGCTCCCCGGCCAGGCGCCGCACCCCATCCGCGACGGCGAGTACCTCCGCCTCGGCGGCAACCTCATCGCCTGGTTCCTCTACCCCGGGCGCCTCTGGCACATCCTCAACAATGCGGCCGAGCTGAAGAAGCTCACCGACCTCTGAGCCGGCACCGGGTCGTCATCGTCGGAGGCGGCTTCGGCGGCCTCTACGCGGCGCGGGCGCTGCGCCGCGAGCCGGTGCGCATCACCCTCCTGGACCGGCGCAACCACCACCTCTTCCAGCCCCTGCTCTACCAGGTGGCCACCGCGGCCTTGAGCCCGGCACAGATCGCCACGGCGCTGCGGCGCGTGCTGCGGGGGCAGGAGAACGTGGAGGTGGCGCTGGGCGAGGCCACCGCCGTGGACCTGGCCACGCAGCGAGTGCTGCTGCGCGACGGCGCGCTGGCATACGACTTCCTCGTCCTCGCCACCGGCGCCACGCACTCCTACTTCGGGCATCCGGAGTGGGAGAAGCACGCGCCGGCGCTCAAGACGCTGGAGGACGCGGTGGACATCCGCCGCCGCGTGCTGCTCACGTACGAAGCCGCCGAGCGGGAATCCGACGAGGCGGCGCGGGTGCCGCTGCTCACCTTCGCCATCGTGGGGGCCGGCCCCACCGGCGTGGAGCTGGCGGGCGCGCTCGCGGAGATCTCGCGGCACGTGCTGACGCGCGACTTCCGTCACATCGACCCGGCGTCGGCGCGGGTGATCCTGTTGGAAGCGGGTCCGCGCGTGCTGCCGGCGTTTCCACCGGACCTCTCGGCGGCAGCGCAGCGACGCCTGGAACGCATGGGCGTGCAGGTGCGGCTCGGGGCCATGGTCACGGGCATCGATGCGGAGGGCGTGTCGATCGGCGCCGAGCGGATCGCGTCGCGCTGCGTGCTTTGGGCGGCCGGCGTGGCGGCGTCTCCGCTGGCCCGGTCGCTGGGCGTGCCGCTGGATCGGGCGGGCAGGGTGATCGTGGAGCCGGATCTGTCGCTTCCCGGAGCCCCGCGCGTCTTCGTCATCGGCGATCTGGCGGCGGTGAAGATGGCGGATGGAAGCCTGGTCCCCGGCGTCGCGCCCGCGGCCATCCAGGGAGGCCGGCACGTCGCCGAGAGCATCCGGCGCGCGCTGCGCGGGCAGCCCGCGCGACCCTTCCGGTACGTCGACAAAGGGACGCTCGCCACCATCGGCCGTGCGGCGGCGGTGGCGCAGATCGGCCCGCTCCACCTGAAGGGATTCCTCGCCTGGGTGCTCTGGCTCGCCGTCCACATCCTCACGCTGATCGGCTTCCGCAACCGCTTCCTGGTGATGCTGGAGTGGGCGGTGATGTACCTGCGCTTCGAGCGCGGCGCGCGGCTGATCACGGGCGACGTGCCCGAGCTGCCGCGGGCGAAGCAATCCGATCGCGCCGCCGGCTGAAGCTCAGGCCGTGGCCAGCGGCTGCACCGGCCGCACGGCGCTGTACCGGTTCTTGCCCGAGCGCTTGGCGCCGTAGAGGGCGCCGTCGGCGGAGTGGATCAGATCCTCTGCCGTCTCCACGTCGTTGGCGGGGTAATACGCGAGACCCAGGCTGGCGGTCACCTTGACCCGCTTGCCCGACTCGTCCTGCAGCACCACCTCGGAGATGGCGCGCACCAGCCGCTCGCACACGCGCATGGCGCCCTCGGCGGGCGTCTGCGGCAGGATGATGGCGAACTCGTCGCCGCCGTAGCGCGCCGGCACGTCGGAAGCGCGCACGCTCTTGGCGATGGCCCCGCCCACCGCGCGCAGCACCTTGTCGCCGAGGACGTGACCGAACAGGTCGTTGACCGGCTTGAAGCCGTCCAGATCGATCATCGCCAACGCCAGCGGCTCGCCATGGCGGTCGGCGCGCTGCATCTCCTGCACCAGCCGGTCCATCAGATAGCGGCGGTTGTGCAGGCCGGTGAGCGGGTCGGCCACCACCAGCTTCTCCAGCGTGGTCTGCAGCTTGCGGATCTTGTCGTGGGCCCGCTTGGTGCGAAGCAGGGCCTTGACGCGCGCGAGCAGCTCGGCGGGATCGCAGGGGCGGTGCATGTAATCGTCGGCGCCGAGTTGGAGCCCGCGCACTTTCTCGGCCGTCTCGCTGCGCTGGGAAACCACCAGCACGGGCAACAGGTCCAGCTCGCTGGACTTGATCCGGGGCAGGAGATCCAACCCATCCATGTCCGGCAGGCTGCGCTCCAGGACCACCAGGTCGGGCGCCTCCGTAGCCAGAAAATCCAGTGCTTCCGCTCCGGTAGCCGTTTCGAACACGGACATGCCCGCATCGCTGAACAACGTGCGCTGCATCATCCGTTCGGCGTCCTCTGACTGAACGACGAGAACGCGAGGTGCGTCCTGCATGGGCTACCCCCAGATGTGCGATCAGTAGCAGAGGGGAGGGGTCATGTGGAAACCCTTGCCTATCCTACCTTGACGCACATCCCGGGCTCACGTACGGCTCG
>DASRTX010000684.1:0-4235 GCA_035655715.1 Myxococcales bacterium
CAGCTGCCCGAGGCGGAGGAGCCGCTCTTGCCGGCGGAGGAGGACGAGATTCCGCTGGAGAACCCGGCCACGGTCAGCGCCAGCGACGACGGCGAGCAGGACGCTTGAGCAGCCCGCCGCCTCCGCGCGCCACGCCCGCGCCGCCGCAGTCCGCCGACGGGGCGACGCCGGCGCCGCCGCCGCGCGTGGTCCACAAGCCGCGCAGGCTTCCCGGCGACCGCGGCCCGGCACCGCTCTTCACGCTGGCATGGTCCAGCTTCTTCGGCTCGGGATATTTTCCGGTCGCGCCCGGGACAGCCGGGACCGCGGCGGCGATTCCGCTCTGGTGGCTGCTCCGCCTCGATTCCGTTCCCCTCTGGGCCTACTTCGCCGCGACCGTCGCGATCACGCTCACGGGCATCGCCGCGGCGCAGCGGGCAGGCCGCTACTATGGCGTCGCGGACTCGGGCCACATCGTCATCGACGAGGTGGCGGGATATCTCGTCACCATGGCCCTGCTGCCCCGCGACGCGTTCGCGGCGCTGGCCGGGTTCTTCTTCTTCCGCGCCTGCGACGTGCTCAAGCCGTGGCCGGCCCGGTTCTTCGACCGCGATCCGCGCTGGAAGAACGGCGCCGGCGTGGTGCTGGACGACGTGTTTGCCGGGGTCTGGGCGTGCGCGCTGACCTGGGGGGCGGTGGTGCTGAAGGGGCGGTTCTTCCCGGGATGAGCGCGCCCATCGTCGAGTTCGTGGTCACTGGCGACGAGGTCATGCGCGGCCTCATCGCCGACACCAACACGCAGATCACCGCCGCGCGCCTCTATCCGCTGGGGCTGCGGCTGCGCCGCACCACGGTGGTGGGCGATC
Organism: Myxococcales bacterium; assembly: GCA_035655715.1. Lineage (GTDB taxonomy): Bacteria > Myxococcota > Myxococcia > Myxococcales > 40CM-4-68-19 > 40CM-4-68-19. Next base: position 846 of record DASRTX010000684.1, read on the forward strand.
GGGGTGAGGACATCCGCCGCGCTCTCTTGGAAACCTCTGTACGCGCCGACTTCTGCATCGTCAGCGGAGGGCTGGGTCCCACCGCCGACGACCTCACCGCGGCCTGTGCCGCGCAGGCGGCCGGCGTGCCGATGCGCACGCACCAACCCTGGATCGCGCACCTCCACGCCCGCTGGGCGCGCATCCGGCCCAACGAGCCGCTGCCGGCCAACAACCTCCGCCAGGCGGACGTGCCGGAGACGGCCGAGGTGCTGGGCAACCCGGACGGCAGCGCTCCGGCCTTCGCGCTGCAGATCGACCGATGCCTGTTCTTCTTCCTGCCGGGCGTGCCGCGCGAGTACCACCGCATCGTGGAGGAGTTGGTCCTGCCCCGCCTGGTGGCGGCCACCGGGAACGCGGTGCTGCGCTCGCGCATCTTGCAATGCTTCGGCGTCACCGAGAGCCGGCTGGACGAGATGGTGACCCCGGTGCGCGAGGGGCACCCCGAGGTGAGGTTCGGGTTCCGGACGAAGTTTCCCGAGAACCACCTCTCGCTCGCCGCCCTGGCGCAGGACGCGGCCACCGCGGAGGGCAACCTCGCCCGCGTCGAGCGGCTCTGCCGGGAGATCCTGGGCGAGCTGGTCTACGGCCAGGACGGCGTCACCTTCGCCCAGGCGGCAGGCGAGGAGCTGGCCCGCCGCGGCGAGACCGTGTCGTGCGCCGAGAGCTGCACCGGCGGCCTGCTCACGCAGATGCTGACCGAGGTGTCGGGCAGCTCGAAGTGGACGGTAGGCGCGTTCGTCACCTATTCCAACGAGATGAAGCAGATGGCGCTCGGCGTTCCGGCCGAGGTGCTGCGCGACCACGGGGCGGTGAGCGAGCCCGTGGTCCGCGCCATGGCGGAGGGGGCGCTGCGGCGCTCGCGGTCGACATGGTCGCTGGCGATTACGGGGGTTGCAGGCCCGGATGGCGGCACGCCCGACAAGCCGGTGGGGGCGGTGTGGCTCGGGTTGTCCGGACCAGGCGGGACCCGCGCGCGCCTGGCCCGCTTCCGCGGGGATCGCGGGCAGGTGCGCACGCAGTCGGCGTACGGGGCGCTGCAGCTCCTGCGCGAGGCGCTCGGCAAGGCGAGGCCCGCCTGACCATGGCCTGGCGTCAGCTCGCCGCGCGCTACCGCGTCGACCTGATCCTCTTCGCCGCCTCCTTGGCCGCCTACGCGCTCTCCAGCGCCGGATTGCTGTCGCACCAGTCGCTGGCGCCGCACTTCGTCTACCAGGCCGACGCGTTCCTGCACGGGCAGCTGGCGCTGGCGGTGCCGCAGCCGCCCAACCTCAACGACTGGGTGCTGCTGGACCACCGTTGGTACGTCTCGTTCCCGCCCTTCCCGGCCCTGCTGATGACGCCCTTCGTGGCCATCTGGGGCGTGTCGTTCAACGACGTTGCCTTCACGCTGGTGTTCGCGGCGGCGAACGTTTCGCTGCTCTATCGCCTGCTGCGCCGGCTCCAGCCAGAGCGGCAGGAGTGGCACCACGCCGTCTTCGCGCTGATCTACGGATTTGGCACGCTGGCCTGGTCCTGCGCCATCCGCGGAGAGGTCTGGTTCAGCGCCGAGACGATCGGCGTCACGCTCACGCTCTTGTACCTGCACGCCGCGCTGCAGGCCGGTTCTCCGGTATTGGCGGGCCTGGCGGTGGGCTGCGCCGCCATCACGCGGACGCCGCTGGCCTTCTCGGCGGTCTTCTTCGTCTTCGAGGCGATCAGCCCCGACGGCCCGCTGGAATGGAGGCGGTTGCGAGATCCGGCTCGCTGGCGCGCGGCCATTCCACGCCTGCTGCCCTACCTGATCGCCATCGCCGCCGTCGCCATCCCAATGGCGTACATGAACTACGCCCGCTTCGGCAGCCTCACCGAATTCGGCCACTCCCACCTGTACGCCAACCGCGTCAACGCGCAGATCCAGCGCTACGGCCTGTTCCATTACGCGTTCCTCGAGCGGAACCTGCACGACGCCTTCACCCGCCTGCCCGAGATCCAGCTCCACCCGCTGCGCATCGGCTTCAACGGCGAGGGCATGAGCCTGTTCGTCACCACGCCGCTCTTCTTCTGGCTCCTCTGGCCGAAGGAGCGACCGCGCCTGCACCGCGCCCTCTGGCTCACCGTCGCGGTGGTGGCGCTGCCCGGGTTCTTCTACCAGAACAGCGGGTACTACCAGTTCGGGTTCCGCTTCTCGCTCGACTACACGCCCTACCTGATCGTGCTGCTGGCGCTCGGGCGGCGTCCGTTCGCGCGTCTCTTCTGGCTCGCCGCCTTGGCCGGCGTGGCGGTCAACGCCTGGGGCGCCGCTGCGTTCAACCGGTTCTACTGACCGGAGCGGAGGCGCCGCATCCGCGCCTCCGCTCCGCTCCGCCCTCATGCCGCCGCCGGCGCCGCCGCGTGCGCCACCAGCAGCTGCCCCGCCCACCGCCACGCCTCCTGCCAGGTCTGCAGGTCGCGCGGCCCCACCGACGCCCAGCCGATGCGCACGTCGAGGTGCTCCATGTGCCTCCCGACCACCTCGCGCACGCGCGCCAGCGGGGCCTGCACCTCCTCTCCCACGGATTCGATCAGCACCACTGCCACTTCCCTGCTGCGCATCGGGATCACGAAGTCGGTCTTGCGCAGATGCGCTTGCAGCACCTCGGCCAGCAGCTCGATCTCCAGCTCCAGCGCGCAGTAGCCGGCCGGCGCTACACGCAGGAGCGAGAAGCCGCGCTGCGTGCGGGCCGTGCGCTGCGCCTCGAGCGCCGCGATCTCGAGCAGCGAGCTCACGCCACCGCCTCCGATTGGGTGGCCTGGGGGGCCCGCTTGTCGTCCGCGCCGGCCTCCCGCAGCCTCTGCTCCAGCTCTTCCGCCAGCTTGGGGCTGGTCCGCACCACTTCGGCTGCCTTCTCGCGCCCCGGCCCGAGCCGCTCGCCTCCGATCTCGAACCACGCGCCACTCTTCTCCACCAGCCCGCGCTCGGCGCCCAGGTCGAGCAGCTCGTGTGGTCGCGAGATGCCGACGCCGTAGAGGATGTCGAACTCGGCTTCGCGGAAGGGCGGCGCCATCTTGTTCTTCACCACCTTGACGCGGGTGCGGTTGCCCACCATCTGCTCGCCGTCCTTGACCGCGCCGATGCGGCGGATGTCCAGGCGGACCGAGGAATAGAACTTGAGCGCGTTGCCGCCGGTGGTGGTCTCGGGCGACCCGAAGACCACGCCGATCTTCATGCGGATCTGGTTGATGAAGACCACCGTGGCGCTGTTGCGGCTGACCACCGCCGTCAGCTTGCGCAGCGCCTGCGACATGAGACGGGCCTGCAGGCCCATGTGCGAATCGCCCATCTCGCCTTCGATCTCGGCCTTGGGAACGAGTGCCGCGACCGAATCGATG
>DASRTX010000685.1:0-7800 GCA_035655715.1 Myxococcales bacterium
CGGACCGCGGTGGAGATGGAGGGACACCCGGACAACGCGGTGCCCTCGCTGCGCGGCGGTACGCAGGTCTCGGTCCGCGACGCTTCCGGGCGCGTGCTCTCCTGCGCCGTCGCCATCGGCCGGCCGCTGCGCGCGGCGCTGTACATTCCGGACGAGGAGCTGACCACCTCGGCGGCGCGGGCGGTGCTGCCCAAATCGGTGTCGCTTGGGGACGCGGTGCACAACCTCGGCCGTGCCGCGCTGCTGGTGGCTGCATTGTCGCAAGGGCGTTTCGAGCTGCTGGCGGAAGCGATGGACGACCGCCTCCATCAGCCTGCTCGCGCCGGTCTCTTGCCCTGGCTGCCGCCGCTCCTCGCCGCCGCACAGAAGGCCGGCGCGCTTGGCTCGGCGCTCTCCGGCGCCGGGACCACTGTCTGCGCGCTCTGCAACGCCGAGAGCGCGCGCGAAGTGGCGATGGCGATGAGCGAAGCCGCGAGTGCCTTGGGCGTGGCGGGCCGCTCGGAAGTCGTCGACGTCGGCGTGGCCGGCGCCCGCGTCGGCTAGAACGCCGCGCCGTTGGCGTGCTTGCCCGGGCTCGACGCCAGCGTGCTGATGGTGTTGTGCAGCACGAAGGAGGCGCCCGCCGTCGCGTCCGGATTGCGGTTCATCGAGACGCCGTCCTGCGCGGCCAGGCTGGCGGGATAGGTGAAGCTGTCGACCACGGTCCCAGCGGCGTTGCGGATTGAGACGGTGTCGCCGCCGTTCGCGAGGCTGAGCGCGCCGGTCGAGGAGCCGATGGCATTGGGCGTGCCTGCCGGAATGGCAGTCGCGGAGGCGAAGACGGCGATGGCCTTGCCGGCCGCCAGCGTGGTCCCGGCCGCGAAGGTGTGCCGCATCGCGGTGGCGTCCCAAAGCTGCCAGCCGCCGATGTCGACGGCCGTTCCGCCCGTGTTCACGATCTCCACGAATTCGCCCGCCGTGCTCGACCCCGGCTCGTTGGCAAGGATCTCGTTGAGGATCACCTTCGCCGGCGCCGCCCCCTTCACCTGGTAGCGCGCCAACACCGGGAAGTGGTCGGTGGTGGTGGTGCAGTAGCTCGCGATCTGCGCATCCAGCCGATACACCTGGACGGACCCAGGGACCAGCTCCGCGAATTGCTCGTTGGTGGTGAGCTGGTGATCGACGGGGTCGGGGTTGTTGCAGGTGGTGCTGCTGGTGGACGAGGTCAGGCTCCTGGTGGGAAAGCCGTAGCGCGCCGTGTCGGCGACGAAGTTCGCATAGGGGCTGGGCTGCCCCGGCGTGATCGAGGTGTCGAGGTCGTCGTTCCAGTCGCCGATGACGAACACTTTTTGGCTGGGATAGGTGGAGTCCAGATAGCTCTTCAGCGCTGCCGAGGCGTTGGCGCGCCGCTGCCAGCTGGCGGTGTCGTTGAATGCCTTCATGTGCAGGACGATGAAGACGCGCCGCTCGGTGACGCCGTTGAGCGTGACGTCGAGCGTCACCTCCATGGGCGGCCGCCCCGCGAAGTCGAAGTCGTTGGCGGTGAGGATGATGCGCGCCGACACCAGCGAGGCGATGCTGGTCTTGTAAAGGATGGCCACCTTCTGCTCGGTGCTCGAATACGACGCCGAGCCGCCCGTCACCACCGCATCGTTGGAGACGAATCCGGTGTAGCCCGGCAGCTGCGCTTTGAGGTTGTTGAACGCGGCATTGCTCACAACTTCCTCCAGCCCCCAGATGTCGAAGTCGGTGCCGGCGATGGCGTCGTGCACGTTGGATTGCTGAAGCGTCTCGTTGGTGGGGCCGTTGTTGGGATCTCCCCACCACTCCAGGTTCCAGTTCGCGATGTCGAGGGTGGTCGCGGTCCCCTGCGGGGCCACCGCCACGTCCTGCTGCACGGCACCAAGCTGCGGGCCGTCCTCGTCCTGACCGCCGCAGGCGGCGAGGACGACGACGGCAAGGAAGAACGGCAACGACCGATTCCGAAGCCGGTTCATGGACGCTCCAATGGTTGGGTGCTGCGGACAGCCGCACCCGCATATCAGCGCGCGGTGAAATGCGGATGGCACCGGCGTGACAAGTGCGCATAAGTGATCACCGCTTCGGCGCAGAAGGGGTTGGATCCCAGAGGCCGTCGAGCTCGTGCGCCTTCGATTCGCATGTTCGCCCTGGCAGCGCTTTGAGGCCGATTGGCCGCTTCCCGCCATGGCGTCAGGGCCTACCGAAGGAGAGGCGACTCTGCTATGCTTGCCAAGGAGGGGGCAAGCGCGCCTCGTCGCCGTCCTCCGTTGGGGGGATCTCATGCGCGTCGAGTCGACGAGTGAAATACCCGCCGTCTCTTACAAGCAGCTCCGAGCTTTGATCGGTCTCTTGGGAATACTGCTCCCGGTCATCGTCTGGGCGCTCGGGCCTGCGCCCTTGAAGCAGTCGATCAGTGCATACTACTACTCGAACGTTCGAGACTTCTTCGTCGGTCTGCTCAGCCTCACCGGAGTGTTCCTGATTTGCTACGTGGGTTACAAGAACGATCCACCCGTCACCGTCGTTGCCGGCATCGCGGCTTTGCTCGTCGCGTGTTTTCCCACCAGCCCCGGTCCAGTCGAGGTCGCGGCAATGGCGGACCAACCGCCCCTTTCAGTCGTGGGTCTGCTCAACATGCCCATCAAGTGGTCGGCACGAATTCACTACGGCTCCGCGACGACGCTCTTCCTCCTGCTCGCGTACATGTGCGGTCGGCTCTTCGTGAAGACGGACCCCCCGTCGGGGCCAATGACCGATCAAAAGCTCCGCCGCAATGTGGTCTACAAAATGTGCGCGCGGGTCATGGTCGTCGCGATGGCGTGCGAAGGCGCGAACGCGCTGTACTGGCAGTCCAGAGGCGTCGAGGATCCGACGAGGATTCTCCTCGCCGTCGAAACCGTCTGCCTGATGGCGTTCGGCATCGCCTGGCTGGTCAAGGGCGAAGTTGTCCCGGGCCTGAGAGACGCGCCAGACGGCCCTGCGAAGTCCGTCGCGGCGACGATATCGCGGTCTGCGTAATGCCGCCCGCATTGCCCTACGGCGCGCAGGAACTCGAACCCGTCTATTCCGGGGCGGTTACTCCGGCTTGAGGATGTGCGTGATCGCCGCGTCGATGCGGCTGCGGAATTCGTCGTTCGCCTCGGCGAACTGCACGCCCATGCCGGGCAGCGCTCCGCGACGCGCCGCCTCTTCCTTGCTGATCACGTGCACCACGATGCCTTTGGCCGGGACCGGCATGTCCGACCCGGGCAGCTGCATCTCGATGCTCACCACCGTCTTGAGCGGCGGCGGCTGCTCGGTGTGGACGAAGACGCCGCCCGCGCTGATGTTGGCGGCATATTCGAGCACGAAGTCCTGCACGGTGGAGAAGCGCACCGCAAAGCGCGTCTGGTAGCGCGGAAAGGCGCGGCGTGGGTCGTCCTCGGGCTGCAGGGAGACGGCCCCGATGGGCTTGGCATCGGTGGCCCGCTCCCGGCGCGCAATCGTCTCCTCGATCAAGCTCCGTTCGCGCTCGCCGACCTCGACGAAATGTGCCCAGAAGCCAGGCTCCATCCCGGGCACCGCGTGCTCGTGGACGACGGCCAACGCCTGGACGCACTCACGCGTTCCCGGCAGGTACAGCTTGAGGCGCACCGCGGTCCGCGCGGGCGGCGGCTCCAGGCACCGGATGAACACGCCCTCGCGCGACAGCTCGCGGGTGGTGGTCTGGGTCGCCACGTTGCCGGCGGCGAAGCGGATGGGGAAGACCACGGGGACGCGACGCTGCATTGTCAATTTGCAGTATCACTCAACCATCTCGCGGCAGAAGGGCGCAGGGGTGGTTCCGGGGACGGCGGAGTAGGAGGAGAAGTCCTCCACGCCCTTGAGCTCTCGCAGCGCCTCCTCGTCATAGAGCGCGCGGCCCGAGACGCGCTCGGGCGCAGCGCAGCAGATCTCCACCGTGGCGTCAGCCAGGATCTCGGGTGTGCGCCAATCCTCCTTGCGGCCCAGCTGGAAGAACTTCGTCGCCTCGCTCTCGATCATCGTCACTGGCCAGAGCGCGGCCGCGGCGATTCCATCCTGGCGCTCCTCTTCGGCGATGGCGTGCGCCAAGAGGGTCATCCCCATCTTCGAGACCAGGTAAGGCCCCTTGCCCGGCACCTTCGCCGTCGAGACCTTGGGCGACATCATCACGATCCGCCCGAAGCCCTGGCTGCGCATCGCTGGAATCGCCGCGCGACAGCAGAGGAAGGCGCCGCGTACGTTGACGTCGAAGACCAGGTCGAATCGTCCCGTGGCCCAGTCCGCCACCGGCGCCAGGTGGATGGCGCCGGCGTTGTTCACCAGGATGTCGATGCGGCCGAACGCATCCAGCGCGGCATCGCGCATCCGCTCCACGTCGGCGAACTCGCGCACGTCGCACTGCACCGGCAGCGCGCGGCGGCCCAGCGCCCGCACCTCGTCGGCGGTGGTGTGGATGGTTCCCGGGAGCCGCGCGTGCGGCTGGTCGGTCTTGGCGGCGATCACCACGTCGCAGCCTTCGCGCCCGAGCGCGAGCGCCACCGCGCGACCCACGCCGCGCGAGGAACCCGTCACCACCGCCACTCTTCCTTTGAGGCGCATGCTCATTCCTTTCGCAGCACGAACAGCTCGTCCTGTCCCGCCGGAACCGGCCCGGCCGCAACGCGCAAGCCCCGAACGTGCAGCGAGCGCGGCGACTGCTCGCGCAGGAAGCTGACGGCGAGCCGGCCCCTGTGCGCGACGCAGCGGGCCAACTCGTCGAGGGCGAGGGGGGCCTCCATGAGCACCGAGGTGAAGGCGCAGACGACCGTGAACGCGGCCTCCGCGAACGGCAGCGCGCGGATGTCGGCAGCGATGCGCGCGCCCCGTCCCTCCGCGTGCCGCAACATTCCCAGGCTGACGTCGGCCACCAGCCAGCGCGCTTGGGCAATGCTGGGCGCTTCTTCGCGCGCCCATTCGACGAGCAGGCCGGTGCCTCCTCCGGCGTCGAGGCAGAACGCGCCGGGATCCGGCAAGAGCCACGGCGCGGCCGCACGGAACTTCTCGCGCTGCAGCTTGCGGAAGCGCTCGTCGTAGCCGGCGGCGCTGCGATCGTATGCCGCCGAGAGGATGCGCAGGTCCACCGCCCGCTCCTATCACGCTTGCGCGCGCGCTTTGCGCGGACTAGGTTCGCGGCCCTCCCGGAGGCACGCCGTGGCCTTGCGCACACCCTTGTACGACGCACACCTCGCCGCGGGCGCCCGCATGGTGGAGTTCGCGGGCTGGGACATGCCGGTGCAGTACAAGGGTGTCCTCGAAGAGCACGCGGCGGTGCGCGAGAAGGTGGGCATCTTCGACGTCTCGCACATGGGCGAGGTGACGCTGGAAGGGCCGCGGTCGCTGGATGCGGCGCAACGGCTGGTCACCAACGATCTGTCGAAGTGCAAGGACGGCCAGGCGCAGTACAGCGCGCTCTGCAACGAGAGGGGCGGCGTCATCGACGACGTCATCGTCTACCGCTTTTCGCCCGAGCGGCTCTTCGTCTGCGTCAACGCTACCGGCCGCGAGAAGGATTTCGAGTGGATGCGCAGCCACACGGGCAGCGGTGTCGCCGTGGGCCAGCGCTCCGACGACTGGGCGCAGATCGCCATCCAGGGACCGGAGGCGCCCAAGCTGGTGGACTCGCTCTGCGACCATCCAGTCATCGACCTCGCCTACTACCACTTCCGCGAAGCCACGGTGGCCGGCGTACGCGGCTGCATCGTGGCGCGCACCGGTTACACCGGCGAGGACGGCTTCGAGGTCTTCGTGCCGCCGTCCGGCGCGCGCAAGTTGTGGGATGCGCTGGTGGAGAAGGGCGCTGCGCCCTGCGGCCTTGGCGCGCGCGACTCGCTGCGGCTGGAGGTCGCCTACCGCCTCTATGGCAATGACATGGACGAGGATCACACGCCGCTCGAGGCGGGCCTGGGCTGGATCGTCAAGCTGGACAAGCCGGGCGGCTTCATTGGATCCGAGGCGCTGCAGCAGCAGAAGCAGAAGGGGCTCTCGCGCAAGCTGGTGGGCTTCAAGCTCACCGGCAAGGGCATCGCCCGCCACGGCTATCCGGCGCTCAAGGAAGGGCAGCGCGTGGGCGAGGTCACCAGCGGCACCATGAGCCCGGTGCTGAAAGAGCCCATCGGCCTCGCCTACGTGCCCACACAGCTCTCGAAGGAGGGCAACGCGTTCGACGTGGAGATCCGCGGCAAGCCGGTGGCCGCCCAGGTGGTGAAGACGCCCTTCGTGGAGAAGATCAAATCGTGACCGCCCCGGTGCCGGTGCTGCTCAACCATTTCTACGTCACGCCGGACGCCGCGACCTTCGAGGCGGTTGCGCGCAGCCCGCTGGTACAGGAGCTCGCCGCGCTGGAGAAACGCACCACGGTGCGCAAGGACGCCACCTATACCGGGCTCTACCTCTACGCCCAGAACACGTACCTCGAGGTGCTCCACCCCGACTCGGACTCGTTCGGGGCCCCCTCCGGCATCGCCTGGGCGGTGGAGGAGCCGGGCGGCATCCGCCGCATCTGCCACGCCTTCGACGCGGACGCGCGCACGGTGACGCGCGGCGAGGTGCCCTGGTTCCGCCTCTGCGCTCCAGCGCAGGAGATGAACGCGCTCGCCGACTGGGTGATGGAATACGTCCCGGAGTTCTTCGCCGGATTCCATCCCGACCAGCCCCCTGCGCACCCGGGCATCACGCGCGCGGACGCGCTCAGCCGCTACGCGGCCAGCTGCGGCAAGCAACGCCAGCGGGCGGAGGGTCTCCTCGCGGACGTGATCGCGCTGGAACTGGCGCTCGATCCCGAGGACCTGCGCATCTGGAACACGCGCCCGCTGCGCATCGAAGGTCTCGACGTGCAGGTGCGGCCCGCCGCGGGGCGTACCGGCGTCCTCTCTGCGCGGCTCGCCCTGCGGCGCGACGCGGGCCAATCCGTGCACCAGCTCGGCACCACCACCCTGACGCTGGACGGCCGCCAAGCCGTCTGGCGATTCTGACGAGGATCGAAGATGGGCAACTATCCGGACGCGCTGCGCTACACCAAGGAGCACGAGTGGACCCGCATCGCGGGCAACACCGCCACCGTGGGCATCACCATCTTCGCCAAGGACCAGCTGGGCGACGTGGTCTATCTCGAGCTCCCCGAGGTGGGCGCCACCGTCACCCGCGGCCAGCCCTTCGGCGTGGTGGAGAGCACCAAGGCGGTGAGCGAGCTCTTCTCGCCGGTCACCGGCAAGGTGACCAAGGTGAACAAGGCGCTGGTGGACGCGCCGGAAGGGATCAACGACGACCCGCACGAGAAGGGCTGGATGCTGGAGATCGAGATGACCCAGCCCGCGGAGGCGGGGCAGCTGCTCTCCGCGAAGCAGTACGAGGACCTGATCGCGCAGGAGCAGTGAGAACGCCTGGTGGAGACGCTGGACTTGCGCGGCCTGCTCTGTCCGCTGACCTGGGCGCGAACCAGGTACGCGCTCTCGCGGCTGGCCGCCGGCGCCGAGCTGCGCGTGCTGCTCGACCACCGCCCCGCGGTGCCCGACATCAAGCGCAACGCGGAGGAGCTGGGCGACGAGGTGGTCGCGACCGAAGAGACGGCGCCCGGTGTCTGGGAGATGGTGTTGCGGAAGGGATAGGCCGGCATGCGCCCAAGCTTCAGCGCGGTGGGCGAGCAGGTGGCGGAGCACGTGCGCGGCTCGCTGGCCCTGGAAACGGCGCAGCCGCAATGGATTTCGGGCCTGCGCACCGCCACGGCGATGATGGTGCCGCTCGCCTTCGGCTGGGCCACCA
>DASRTX010000686.1:0-13651 GCA_035655715.1 Myxococcales bacterium
TCTCTATGAACGTGCAATAATCTGCTGCACACGGAATCGATACCGCGCCGCGCCATACGTTGGTCGACGTGGAAGCATACATATAATGTTACAGTGTTACTGCTTTCGGCGCCGTTTCCGGGACCGCCATGAGGCGTCAGCGCGTGAGTTCCTGCACGTTATGGTCCATCCTGACGCGATAGAAGCCCGCCCGGCGGATGCGGTCCCACGGTCCGCAAGGAGCAGGTATGATCTACGTTCGTTGCGCCCTGCTGGCCTTCGCGTTCTTGTGCGGCTGTAGCGGATACACCTCGGCCTCCAGCAACGCCGCAGAGGTCCCCGGAGCCCCGGGCGGCGTCCAGGCCTCGCCAGGAAATGCCCAGGCGACCGTCCAGTGGCAACCCCCGGCCTCCAAGGGCGGTACGGCCATCGAGCGGAACACGGTCACGTCCGCTCCGGGCAGCGTTTCAGTGGTGGTGGACGGCGGCGTCACCACTGCCACGGTTCCGGGCCTTGCCAACGGCACGAGCTACGTCTTCACCGTCTTCGCCACCAACACGGCGGGCGACGGGCCGGCATCGGCGCCCTCCGCCGCGGTGACTCCTCGCACCATCCCCGGCCCGCCCCAAAGCGTGACCGCCATCCCCGGCGACGGGCAGGCCACGGTGAGCTGGGCGGCGCCCGCCTCGGACGGCGGCAGCGCGATCACAGGGTACACGGTGACTTCCAGCGGCGGCGGAACCGTGACCGTGGACGGCACCGCCACCAGCGCCATCTTTGGCGGCCTCACCAACGGAACCGCCTATACCTTTATTGTCTTTGCCAGCAACGCCGCCGGCGCCGGGTCGGCATCCGCGCCGTCCGCGGCAATCGTCCCCCGGGGCGTGCCCGGTGCCCCTACGGGCGTCACGGCGACGGCGGGCCACGCGCAGGCCAGCGTGAGCTGGACGGCCCCCGCGTCCAACGGCGGCAGCGCCATCACCGGATATACCGTCACCTCCTCACCGGGCGGTCTCACCGCCAGCGTCATCGGCGCCACCAGCGCCACCGTGGCGGGCCTCACCAACGGCACGGCGTACACCTTCACGGTGACGGCCAGCAACGTGGTCGGGACCGGTCCTGCCTCGGCGCCTTCAGCGCCGGTCACGCCGCGCAACGTGCCCGGCGCGCCCACCGGCGTGGCGGCGGTCCCGGGAAATGGGCAGGCCACCGTGACTTGGATCGCCCCCGCCGACACGGGCGGCAGCCCGATCACCGGCTACACGGTCACCTCGTCGCCGGGCGGGTTCACCGCCAGCACCACGGGCGCCACCAGCGCCATCGTCGCCGGCCTCACCAACGGCACCGCCTATACCTTCACAGCGGTGGCCACCAACGCCGTGGGACCGGGCAATCCATCGGTGCCCTCGACGGCAGTGATTCCGCGAACGGTCCCCGGCGCCCCGACCGGCGTGGGCGCAACCGCCGGCAACGCGCAAGCGCTCGTCACCTGGACGGCGCCAGTCTCCGACGGCGGGAGCGCAATCACCGGATACACCGTCACCTCGAGTCCGCCCACCACGCCGGTGAACGTCGCCGCCGTCACCACCGCCACGGTCTCCGGCCTGATCAACGGCACCAGCTACACCTTCACGGTGATCGCCACCAACCTCGCGGGCAACAGCGCTCCCTCGGCGGCGTCGGCGCCCGTTACGCCGTTGGGTCCGCCAGGACCGCCCACTGCCGTCGCTGCGACCCCAGGCAACACTCAAGCGGTGGTGAACTGGACGGCGCCCGCCTCCAACGGCGGCAGTGCCATCACCGGGTACACCGTGACCTCGAACCCGCCCACCACGCCGGTGAGCGTCGGTGCGGTCACCACCGCGACCGTCGCAGGCCTCGCCAACGGCACTCCGTACACTTTCACGGTGGTCGCCACAAACGCCGTGGGCAATAGCGCTCCTTCCACCTCCTCCGCCGCAGTCACGCCGGCCGCTCCTCCCGGCGCTCCCACCGGCGTGACGGCGACGCCCGGCAACGCGCAGGCGATCGTGAACTGGACTGCACCCGTTTCCAACGGCGGCAGCGGCATCGTCAGCTACACCATCGTGGCCACGCCCAGCGCCCCGGCGGTCCAGACGCCCGGCACCACCGGCACGGTGCCCGGATTGACCAACGGAACCAGCTACACCTTCACGGTGGCCGCCGCCAATCCGGTGTCGATGGGGCCGTTCTCGCAGCCGTCGGCGCCGGTCACGCCCACAGCCTCGGCGTTTCCGATCCGACCCTCGATCGACGGGCGCACGTTGGTGGACGTGAACGGCACGCCCTTCCCCATCCTGGGCCGCACGTCCTGGTTCGTCATGTCGCTCAGCGCGGCGGATCAGCAGCTCTTCCTCAACGACACCGCCGGCAAGGGGTACGACGCGATCGAGTTCCACGTCATCGATCACGACCCGCGCGGCAACAAGCCGCCGTTCGCCAACGCAGGCACGCTGCTGCCGTTCCTCAAGCGTCTCGACGGGACGACCTGGACCGGCGATCTCCCGGCGAATCCGGGGACGCGCGCTCCGGATTTCACCACGCCCAACGAGGCGTACTGGGTCTTCGTCGATCAGTTCCTCGTGGCCTGCGAGTCGAAGGGGATCCTGGTCTTCATGTTCCCCGCCTACACGGGATTCAACGGCGGCGACCAGGGGTGGATGCAGGAGATGTCCGCCAACGGCGAGGCCCGCATGCAGACGTTCGGAGCGTTCGTGGCCACCCGCTACCGCAACCAGCGCAACATCGTCTGGATGATCGGCGGCGACAAGGGAGCCTACGGGACTGCCGATCTGGCCGCCGAGCGCGGCCTGATCGCCGGGCTCAAGAGCGTCGTGGGGCAGTCCACCATGTACAGCGCCGAATGGGACAGCGAATCCATCTGCACCGACCAGTTCAACTTCGGGTCGAATTGCACGCTCAACGGCGCGTACAGCTTCGGCGGCAACGTCAACACGCAGGCGCAGCGCGGCTACGGAGCGAGGCCGGTTCTGCCCACCTACCTGCTCGAGGAACCCTACGACGAGGAAGGGCCGGACGGGGTCAACTTCAACCCCACCTTCGCCACCCAACCCGTGCGCAGGTTCCAATGGTGGGGCTGGCTCTCTGGCATCGGCGGTTACATCTCCGGCAACGGCTTCGTCTGGCCGTTCAACGCCGGAGGCGTCACCCCTCCGCTCTGGCAACAGCACCTCAACACGCAAGGTGCCAAGGACATGGCGCGGCTCAATGCCTTCATCGTCTCCATCCCCTGGTGGAAGCTGGTGCCCTCGGGCCTGTCTGGGACGAAGACGCTGATCACGGCCGGACAGGCCGCGCTGTCGGACGCGAGCTACGTGGCCGCGGCGGCCATTCCCGACGGGACCCTGGTCATCGCCTACGTTCCGCCCGCGCACTCCGGCACCATCACCGTGGACATGACCGCGCTGCGCGCGCCGGCGAGAGCTCGCTGGTTCAACCCCACGACCGCGCTGTTCACGGACATCGGCGCGTCGCTGCCGAACACGGGAACGCGCGTCTTCACGCCGCCGGGCAACAACGGCACGACCTTCACGGACTGGGCCTTGGTGATCGACGCCCCTTAGGGGCAGAGCTGCTGACCGCCCGCGGCCTCGTAGGCCTTCTCGCGCGAGAGCAAAAGGCCCCCGTCGGTCTCCGGCGTGGTCTGGCCGCCGGCGCCGGCGCCGAAGAGCATGCCGGCCACGTGCGCCGCTGCCAGCTCTGCGGTGTGCGCGTAGAAGTACTCGACGCGGTTGTCCTGCCAGTGGTCGGCGGTGTTGTTCATCGTCGTGTTGCCCACCGGAAGCTGCCAGAAGATCACCGGAAGCTGCATCGCCTCGGCCAGCGCCTTCACCCAGCTGAGGTCCTGGTGGAAGTTGGGCAGCGTCTGGTTGGTGGCGTCCCAGCCGCGCTGCTGGCCGATGGAGGCGTAGTACCCGGCATCGCGGTCGCTGGCGTCGGTGACGACGAAGTCGGCAGCGGTGGCCCCCGCGGCGGCGAGGAAGGCGGCCAGCTTTCGCGCCTCGGCGGCCACGTCGAGCGATGCGTTGCGATTCTGCGCCACGTCGATGCCGGTGGCGAAGGGCGAGGCGTGGAAGCCGATGCGGGCGTTGGGCGCATACTTCCGCGCCATCGCGATCAGGCAGTGGCCGAAGCCGGCCAGGCTCTCCTCCTCGGCGCCGCAGTCTGCCGGAGCGGCCTCGCGCACCTTGGCGGCGATGGCGTGGGGATTTCCGTTGACCTGCTCGGCGAAGGCCCAGAAGTCGGGCTCCACGTGCACGAAGGCGGTGTTGGTGCCGATCTGCTGTAGCAAAAAGCGGAAGTCGGCCAGGTAGCGCGTGAGCACCGCGGCGTCGTTGAGAGCGGCTACCTCGGCGGAGCCCTCGTTGGCCTTGCTGGTCTGGAGCAGCTCGTAATAGGTGAGCCACGGCACCTCGCCGCGACCCTTGGCGCCGCTGACGAAGTCGCGGATGTACTGGCCCGGCGGCAGCTGATCCCATTGCCAGCAGCCGTACCAGCCGCACCCGACGGTGTTGGCGCAGGAGACCTGCGCGGCAGTGCAGCTGGTGGCGCAGCTCTGGCAGGGAGCGCTGCCGTCGAAGAGGCCGCCGGCGAGATAGACGTAGCGGGCGTCCCAACCGGCGGCGGAGGCGGTGCCGTCGGCCATGGATGCGCCGGTGAGGATGCGCGTCCTGCCCAACGATTGGAGCAAGGGCCCGCCGATGCAGGCCGCACCGGGCTGCGAAACCACGACCGTGGCGGCGCTGCTGACGGCCGCAGACCCGACGCCTACCGTCAGCGTGTAGGTGGTGGTGGCAGCGGGAGCCACCATCACCGGCACGCCGCTTTGCACTGCGCCCACGCCGTTGTCGATGGTGGCCTGCCCGCCCTGGAAGACCGCCGTGAGCTGCGCCTGCGCGCCCGGGGAGACGACGCCGGGCGCAGCGGTGAAGCTCTGGACCGCGGGGCCGGCTGGGTTGCCCGTCGTGCCGGGAGAGCTCATCCCCGAACCGCAGGCCCATCCGGCCATACACAACAGGGCTGAAACGCGAGCGATCATCCGATGAAGCGTAACCCTTCCGTCAAATTCTCGCGCCCGCAGATCCACTCCCGTTTCCGCACCCCGAAGGCGCCGTGGTATGCGCTTCGCGGGGGCTTCCTTCATGGCTGCAGGGCAAGGGCCAGTGCGACGGCTGCTCGGCGCGCTCGCGACGCGCTGGAGGCTGCGCCGGTGCGCCAGCGTGGGTCCCGGCGCGGTGGCGCGCGGCTACATCTGGGTGCACGGCCGCGGCTCGGTGCACGTGGGGGCCGGCGTGGTGCTCGACGGCTCGCACCATCCCATCGAGCTCCACGCGGTGGAGAAAGACTCCCAGCTCTTCATCGGCGACGGCGCCTTGGTCTCCGGCGGCGTCTCCATCGAATCGGTGGTCTCCGTGCACCTCGGCGCGCGCAGCCGCCTGGGCGGATTCTCGCGTGTGATGGACAACAACTTCCATCCGCTGGTGGGCGATCGGCTGGTGCGCCCGCCTTCCTCGCCGGTGCGCATCGGCGACGACGTGGAGATCGGGCCACGCGCCATCCTGCTCGCCGGCTCCCAGGTGGGCAGTGGCGCCACCGTCGGCCCGGCCACGGTGATCTCGCGCAGGTCGCCCGTTCCCGACGGCGCCAGCGCTTCCGGCATGCCCGCGGTGATCGCATGAGCGAGCAGGCCATGACGCCGGGCGCGCGCCAGACCTTCCCGAGCCCCGGCGAACGGCTGCTGCGCGCCATCGGCATCCTGCGCGCGCGCTGGCTGTTCCGGCATTGCCGCTGCGGCCCGCGCGTGCACACCCGCACCCGCGTGCGCGTGGACGCCAGAGGTCTCATCGAGCTGGGAGCGCGCGTGCAGTTCTGGGAGGGAATGATTCCACAAGAGCTGGTCTGCGCCGAGGGAGCCGAGCTGATCGTCGGCGCCTACTCGCTCTTGAACTACGGCGTCTCGCTGCGCGCCAGCCGCTCCATCCGCATCGGCCAGCGCTGCATGTTCGGCGCCCTGGCGCAGGTCTACGACAGCGACCGCGACCGCACGGCGCCGGTGATCATCGGCGACGACGTCTGGGTGGCCCACGGGGCCATCGTGGGGCCTGGGGTCACCATCGGAGAGGGGTCGGTGGTCGGCGCCGGCAGCGTCGTCACCGAGGACGTGCCGGCGTGGTCGCTTGCGGTGGGCAATCCTGCGAAGTGCACTCCCCTCAAGCGCGAGCGCTGATCAGTTCCCGGCGCCTTCGCGGGTGGTCCGCACCCACTCATCCTTCGCGCGGCCGTCGCCGCGCATCACCGTCAGCTTCCACAGCACGTAGGCCGGAGCGCACATCAGATCCACGAGGCCGCGGGCGCCGGTGCCCGAGAGTTGCCAACCGCGGGCGACGTAGGCGCAGAGTGCCAACGCACACGCGGCCCAGACCCAGAGCGGCGCCGGGGCCAGCCAGGCCGAGGCCGCCAGTCCGAGCAACACGACGCCAGCGCAGATCGAAAGCGGCGGCACCAGCACGTCCATGGCGAGGTCGAGCAGGAGTGGATCGCGGTGCAGCACACCGCGCCGGAGCAGGCCAGGCCCGTAGGCGCGGGCGATCTGGAACCGCCCGCCCTCCCACCGCTTCCGCTGCGACCGCGCCGCCTTCGCGGTGGTCACCATCTCGCCGTAGACGTGCGCCTCGGCCGCATAGTGCACGCGGTGACCGGCCTCGCCGAGGCGGATGCCGTACTCCAAATCCTCCACGATGGAGAAGGCGTCGTGCGGCACCTCCTTCAAGAGCGCGCGGCTGAAGCACATGCCGTTGCCGCGCAACCCGCACGAGAGCCGCAGCCGCTCGCGCGCCTGCGAGCGCAGCACGTGGAAGGTGGCGAAGGCGATGGTGATCAGCCGCGTGCGCCAGGAGGCCAACGGGTTGCGCACGCCGTAGTCCGCCTGCACCGCCGGCGCCCCCGACAAAAGCCGCGCCTGGAAGGCGGAGAGCAAGTCGGGCGAGACCAGCGTGTCGGCGTCCACCACCACCACCGCGTCCGCGTCGCCGCGCAGGCTCGCCTCGAACGCATGCGCCAGCGCGTGGCCCTTGCCGCGGCGTTCCGGATCGTTCCGCACCATCACGACCGCGCCTGCCGCGCGCGCATGCGTGGCGGTCTGGTCGGTGCAGTTGTCCGCCACCACGACCACGCGGAAGAGCCGGCGCGGGTACGCGAGGGCGAGCAGGTTCGCGACCGTGGCGGCGATGCCGCTCTCTTCGTCGTGCGCCGGGACGATCACGTCGAAGCGCAGCCGCGAAGGAATGGCTCCCGGGAGCGGGAGGCGCCACGAGAATGCCGTGAGCAGCGCCAGGTAGGCGCAGGCGATCGCGGCGGGCACAGCCGCCACCAGCAACAGGATCGTCATCGATTGGCGACACTCTCGCGCACGGTCTGCGCGATCCGATCGACGAAGAGCTCCAGCGCCGCCTCGCGCTCCACGTACGCGCGCGCGGCCGCGCCCATGCGGCGCGCTTCTTCGGGCCTCTCCAGCGCGCGCACCACTGCGCTGCGCAGGGCCGCCGGATCACCCGGCGGCACGTAGATGCCGGTCTGCCCGTCCACGATGGTGTCGGTCTGCCCGCGTGTGCGCGTGGCGATCACGCACTTGCCCATCGCCATCATTTCCAAGATCGTGGAGATCCCGGTCTGGTAGTCGTTCTGCAACAGCGGCACCACCGCCACCGCCGAGCGCGCGTAGAGCTCGCGCAGCTCGTACCGGTCGTACTTGCGCCACTCCACGTTGGAGGGAAGCGGTCGGTCCGGGCGCATCTCGTGTGAGATCCAGGGGCTGCCCGCCGCGATGCGCAACCGAAGCGGCAAATCTCGCACCGCCTCCACCAGACACGCATAGTCGCGCAAGAGCTGCCCGGCGCTGCAGACCATGTCCGGTTCCTGGGCGATCCCCTCTTGCGGCCGGAAGAACTTCACGTCCGCGTGGTAGGCGATGCGCCGCACACGCGCCGCCGGCACGCCCAGCGTGCCGACGATGTGCCGCTCCTCCGAAGTGGCGTAGCAGAGCACGCGATCCATGCGCAGCTGCACCCGCAGCAGGTGGAAGAAGACGCGCTTCTTCCACGGCGTCAGCGTGTGGCTGATCATCGTGTGCGCCGGCGCGCGGCGACTGGGGAGCAGCATCAGCGCCAGCGGGATGCCGATGTCCTCGCCGGTGGTGAGGATGGCGTCGTACCGGTCGGCTTCGGCGGCCCCCAGGGCGGCGAGGGCGCCGGAGTCGCCCAGCGCGCGCTTCGCCAGCCGCACGCGCGGCAAGCCCGAGCCGGCGGCGTCGCCGTAGTCCAGCAGATCCGCGCCGAGCGCGCGCTGGATCTCGTAGACGTCCAGGCGGGGCTCCCGGCCGGCGGCGATCCGCTGTTTCAGCGGCGCCCCGAATCGGCCGGCGGCCAGGATCAGAGTGCGCACCCTCCTCTTGTAGACCGGAGGGCGGCGTCGCGGCAAAGCGGCGCCCTTGGGGCTCCCCCTGCGGTCGTGTAGTCTCGACGCCCGCGTGAACGCCCCCGCTCCGAATTCGCGAATCGATCCGCCATCACCCAGGGATCCCCGGATCCAGGCCAGGCCGGCCCGGCGGGTGGCGTTCCTCATGGAGCAGACGCTCGGGAACGTCTCGCATTATCTCAACCTGCGCGCGCACGAGGCGCAGGCGCGAAGCATCGCGCCGGAGTGGATCCCCATCGACTTCCGCCCCGGCACCCTGCCCTGGGCGCTGCGCGGCAGCCTGCTCGCGCGCAGGGCGCTGGCGTCGGTTCCCGCCGACGTGGCCGGCTGCTTCGTCCACACCACCACCATCGCGCTCCTGCTTTCGGGCCGGCTGGGCAAGAAGCCCACGGTCCTCTCCACCGACGGCCCGCCCATGGCCAAGCGCGACATGCGGCCGCTCTACGGCCTCGATTCGGAGAACAACGCAGCCCGCAACTTGAAGCGCGCCATCTACCGCCGCACCTTCCGCCGCGCGGCGGGATTCGTCACCTGGTCCAACTGGGGCAAGGCCTCCTTCGTCAACGACTACGGCTGCCGCGACGAGGACGTGGCGGTGATCCCGCCGGGCATCGACACCAGCGCCTTCGTGCCGGCGGCGCCGGCCAAGCGAATGCCCCGCATCCTCTTCGTGGGCGGCGACTTCGTGCGCAAGGGCGGCGAGCTGTTGCTCGACGTCTTCCGCAAGCGCTTCCGCGGGCGCGCGCAGCTGGTGCTGGTGACGGGCTCGCCCGTGCCGGAGGAGGCGGACGTCGAGGTGCACCGCAACCTCGCCGCCAACTCGCCGCAGCTCCGCGCGCTCTACGCGGGCTGCGATCTTTTCGCCTTGCCCACGCGCGCCGACTGCTACTCCATCGTCGCCATCGAGGCGCTGGCCTCGGGCCTGCCGGTGGTGACCACGCGCGTGGGCGGCATCCCCGACATCGTCGTCGAGGGCAAGACTGGCCACCTCATCGACGTGGACGACGCCGCGGCGCTGGGCGATGCGCTGGAATCGATCGTCTCCGACCCGCGGGAGCGCGCTGCCATGTCGGCGGCGGGGCGCAAGGACGCGGTGGCCCGATACGACATCCGCGACACCGCCCGGCGGCTGTTCGAGTTCGTCGCCGGTCGCTGCTGATCCGGTTACCCGGTGCGGCTGCCCCCGGCGCGGGGCAGGTCCGCGGCCTGGGCATCCACGCGCTCTTCGTCTGGCGCCGCGCCGGCGGGCGCTTCCACCCGGCGCAACCAGCCCTCGCGCCAGTAGGGGAAGATGGCGCGGGGGCAGAACCAGCGGCCGAAGCTTCGCTCCCCCGAGCAGACGGCGCCGTCCAGCGTCACGCAGTCGCTCTTCAGCTCCACCATCTGGCTGGTCCGCTCGTCGATCAGCCGTTCGATGCGCTTGCGGACGCGAAAGGTCTTGCCGCAGAAGGGAACCATCTCCCGGTCGAACCACAGGCCGCGGTTCTTGCCCTTGTCGCTGAGCGTCTGGCGGATCTCCTCGGGGGGCCTCACCTCGACCCATTCGCCGGGCTTGAGGCCGAGCGGCTCGGTGCGCGGCGAGGCGGACGAAGAGCCGCGCAACGGGACCACCGGCAGGAGCTTCGCCTTGCGCAACGCCTCGTACGCGGTGGCGCGCGCCATCACGCGGGCAAAGCGCCCCAGGCCGACGTTGCCGGAGGACACTTCCCGCACGTAGGGCCGGGGATCGAAGGTGCGGAGGACCTCCGATGCCCGGAGCGTCTCGGTGGCCTGGCAGCGATAACAGGCGGCGCGCCGGCCATCGGCGGGCGGGCTCTCCTTCACGTGCCGCCTGGTGAGCTCCATCAGCGCGGCTTTTCCGGCCGCATCCGGATCCGGGCTTCCCTGGCTTGCGCCGGCGGGCACGCGCCGCAGCCAGGCCTCCTTCCAATACAGCCGGCACTCGGCCTGGCAGCCGTCGTGGCCAGAGCCGTCGCAGCGCAGATCCTCGAGGATCACGCTGTCGCGCAGCCGCAAGCTGCGCGGGATCTGGATGGTGTCGCAGATCTTCTCGGTGCGGTAGGCGACGGTGAAGCGGCGGCCGCAGTGCGCCACCATCTCCGGCATGAAGGGGAGCGCGTCGAGCGTTCCCCGTTCGTCGAGCGTCCCCAGGATCTCGCTGGCGCTCTTCACCTCGACGAGATCGCCCCTGCCGAGCGCGCCCTGTGCCACGGACTGTGTCGAGTTCAAGCGCGCCGCCTCATCCGACGGCGACGAGGGGACGCTGCTTCCACAGCTCCCACGGCGCCTTTCCCGAGTTGTAGAGGTCGCTCAATTCCTGCTGCTCCTTGAAGGTGTCCATGCACCAGAATCTGTCATAGCGGTATCCGAGCAGCTTCTTCTCCGCGATCAGCCGGTGGAAGGGCTGGACCACCAGCTCCTCGCCCGGCTTGATGTAGTCGAAGATCTCGCGGCGCAAGCAGAAGAAGCCGGCGTTGATGACGACATCGCTGTCGCCAACGGGGCGGATCGATTTCACCTCGCCGTCGGTCTGCACGTCGACGAGGTGGAAGCTCTGCGAAGGCCGGGAGGCGAGGAACGAACCCACCTTGCCGGAGGCGCTGAACTTGTCGATCATCTGCGGGAGCTGCAGATCGGTGAGCCCGTCGGAGTAGTTGGCCAGGAACATCTCGTCGTCCATCACGTAGCGCTTCGCCGCCACCAGCCGCTGTCCGATGTTCGCGGTCAGCCCGGTGTCGACGAAGGTGATCTTCCAGTCCTGGATGTCGCTGTTCTCCAGGCGCACGTCGCGGCCGTGGAGGGTGAAGTCGTTGGAGACCCACTCCTCGTAGTTGAGGAAGAACTGCTTCACCACGTCCGCCTTGTAGCCGAGGCAGAGGATGAAGTCCTTGTGGCCGAAGTGGGCGTAGTACTTCATCAGGTGCCAGAGGATGGGCCGGTACCCGATCTTCACCATCGGCTTCGGGATTTCGCCTGTGTACTCGCGCAGACGGGTGCCCAGCCCGCCGCAAAACAACACGACCTTCATGATCCCCCCTTGCGCCGCACGGCGATGTCGCTTTCCGCGCGGCGCAGATTATTCTATCCTACGCATCATCGCCTGAACGCAACTAGCGTTGGTAGGCGCGAGCCGGGGGGCCGCAGCCTTGGAAGCGAAAATTCCGCGCGTCAGCATCGGCCTCGCCGTCTACAACGGAGACCGGTACCTGGAAGGCGCCATCCAGTCGATCCTGGCGCAGACGTATCGCGACTTCGAGCTGGTCATCTTCGACAACGCCTCGACCGACCGGAGCGAGGCGATCTGCCGCCAGTACGCGGAGCGCGACTCGCGCATCCGCTACACCCGCAATCCCCGGAACGTGGGCGGCGCGAACAACCACAACCTCACCTTCCAGAATGCGCGCGGCGAGTTCTTCCGCTGGGCTGCCCACGACGACCTCCTCGCCCCCACCCTCCTCGAAGCTTGCGTGGCGGCGCTCGACGCCAATCCCGACGTCGCGCTGGTCTTTCCACGGGTCATCGGCATCGACGCGGACGGAAAGGAGCTGGGCGTCACCGGCATCGGCGAGGGCACCGAACGGCTGCCGGCGGCGCGCCTGCGGACGATGGTCAGCCGCCGTCACAAGTGCGAGGCCATCTACGGCCTCGTCCGGGCGGATGCCCTGCGGAAGACGGATCTGCTGCTCAACTACACCGACTCGGACCGCGTCCTGCTCACGGATTTGGCGCTGCGCAGGCCTTTCCTGCAACTCCCCGAGGCGCTCTTCTACAAGCGCTTCCACGAGGGCAACCAGTACAAGGACTGGCGAGGCCGGATGGCCTGGTTCCTTCCCGATCTGGAAAAAACCGGGAAGGTCTCTTTCCCCACCTGGTTCCAGTTCTTCCACTATCTGCGCGTCATCAAGCGCGCGCCGCTGCTCCTGCGCCACAAGCTCCCCTGCTACGCGTGGATGGTCCACTGGCTTTCCTGGAACGGAACGCGAATGGCGAAGGACCTCTTCGTCGCGGCGTATCTGCTCGTCCACTCACGCGAATTCCGCAAGAGCAGGTACGCGGATACCAGCCGGTGGGCCTGAGGATGGGCGATCTCGTCACCGCCGTGGTGTGCACGCGCGACCGGCCCGATTCGCTCCAGCAAGCGGTCCGCGCGCTGCTGCAGTCGGAAGGCGTGGAGTTCGAGCTGATCGTCGTGGACCAGAGCTCGGGGCCGGAATCCGAGCGCGCGATGGCGGCGCTGTCCGCCGGACCCCGCATCCGCTACGTGCGCTCGGCGTCGCGGGGCAAGGGAGCCGCGCTCAACGAGGGCCTGCGGCTGGCCGCGACCGCCTGCACCGTCTTCACCGACGACGACTGCGAGGCGCCACCCGACTGGATGGCAGGGATGGCCCGCGCCCTCGAAGAGCAACCCACCGCCGCCATCGTCTTTTCCAACGTGCGCTCCGCGCCCCACGATCGCTCGCTGGGCTACATCCCGGCTTATGAGCGCCGGCGCAGCCGGCTGGTGCGCTCGATCGCGGCCACCTGCGCGGGGCACGGACTCGGCGCGGGCATGGCGGTGCGGCGCGAGGTCGTGCTGGACATGGGCGGCTTCGACGAGACCTTCGGGCCCGGCGCGCGGTTCCCCTCCGGCGACGACTGGGACATCACCCACCGCCTCCTGCTTCGCGGCTGGCACGCCTACGAATGCGCGACCGTCTTCACCGTCCACAGCGGATTTCGCACCTTCGCGCAGGGCCGCGCGCATGCCCGCCGCGACTGGTACGCCATCGGCGCGGTCTGCGCCAAGCCGCTGCGGGCCGGGTACTGGAGCTCGATCGTGCTCCCGGCCTGGGTGTTCACCTCCGAGGCGCTGTGGCCGCCGGTGCTCGATCTGTTGAAGCTGCGCAAGCCGCGCGGCTTCACCCGCATCGCGGCGTTCCTGGAGGGCTTCGCGCAAGGGATGCGGACGCCGGTGGACCGCCAGAAGCTGCTGTTCGTGCCCCGGGCCTGAGGCCGTCAGGCAGTCCGGTTCGCTACCCCACCCGCGCTTCGCAGCTCCACCGCGAGCCGATCGCTGGCGCGCGAGGCGAGCGCCATGGCCGTCAGCGTGGGGTTCTTCTCCGGGCCGGTGGTGAACGCGCTCGCATCCACCACCAGCACGTTGGGACAGCGGTGCAGG
>DASRTX010000687.1:0-18502 GCA_035655715.1 Myxococcales bacterium
CATCAAGAATCTCATGGTCCCTGGCGTGGAGGGCGGCGTCACCGTCTTCGACGGCAAGCGCGAGTCCATCTACGACGCGGCGATGGAGTACCAGAAGCGCGGCACGCCGCTGATCATCTTCGCGGGACACGAATACGGCACGGGCTCGTCACGCGACTGGGCCGCCAAGGGGACGCGGCTTTTGGGCGTGCGCGCGGTGGTGGCGAAGAGCTTCGAGCGCATCCACCGTTCCAATCTGGTGATGATGGGCGTGCTGCCTTGCCAGTTCAAGGAAGGCGCCGACGCTTCCACGTTGAAGCTGGACGGCAGCGAGAGCTTCGATTTGCTCGGGCTTTCCAAGGGCCTCTCGCCGCGGCAGGACGCGCGGCTGGTCATCCATCGCGCCTCGGGGCAATCGCAGGAGGTGGCGGTGACGGTGCGCATCGACACGCCCATCGAGGTGGAGTACTTCCGGCACGGCGGGATCTTGCCGTACGTGCTGCGGCAGATCCTGGGGATGGCCTGACGGCGGTCCCTTCACTGCTTCGGTTCGACGCACGCGCCTCTCTCGCAGATGCGGTTGCCCTTGCAGTCCGTGTCCTTGGAACACCCGGGGACCGGTTCGGACGGTGCCGGGGGTGGAGCTGCAGCCGGAGGCGGCCGGCGGTCGGGGGGCATCCAGCCCGGTCTGAGAACGCGACATGCATTCACGTCGCCCGCGATGCACAGCGCGTTGTCGTCCTTGATCTTCTCGCAGCGTCCGGCGTCGCCGTACCCGGAGGCGGCCGACAAGCCGCAGACCAGGGCCAGCGCGCCCGAGAGGACTGCCCCACCCGCCTTCGTGCCGCTGCTCGCGCAGGTCTCGCCCGCGAAGGCGTCGGCGCAATCCTTCACCGCGATCAGGTAGATCCCGTTGACGACGAAATAGCTGGAGCAGATGGTGTCCAGGACGGGGGCCGCCCGCGAAGTGGTGCAGTCCACCGGCGCGTTCGGTGCGGCGACCACGTGCGGCGGCTTGGTCATGAACAGCCAGGAGCAGCCGGTCGTGCACAGCGCCGTCGCCAACAGCATTCTCGTTTGAATCATTGCCGGAACCTCGCGGAAAGCTGCTCCGGCAGATTACCCGAAATGGCGGCGCTACAGCTTCCAGTCGAGGTTTGGCGTCAGCGGCCGACGAGCGGGTTGCGAGTGCGGAGTCCCGCGAACCGGCCGAAGTCCCGATCTGCCGTCCACAATTCCTGGACACCGTTGGCGATGCAGATCGCGGCGATGCGCCCGTCGTGAACCTGGCCGCCGGCCACCCGGCCACTTTCGAGCACCGTGCGGAAACTTCCCCAGAATTCGTCCCCTTCTGAGAGCAGCACCAAGCTGGGCGAGGCGAGCCACGCTTCCACCTGGTCAAGCGCCGTGGGAAGCGGGCTCGGCTTCACGAAGAGGCGCGCATTGGTCACGATCGCGACAAACTCTGCGACGCAGGGCCAGGGAACTGCCCACGGTCCGGCACCCTCGGCCAGCTCGGCAAGGCGCGCGTGCGCGTCTCCGTGGAGCGGCATGTCGCGCCGGTGCGCGTAGACGAGGATGTTCGTCTCGACGGCGATCACGCCCCCCGTCCCTCGTACGAGGCATCGCGGATCTGTTCCCAAGAAGCGCCCCGGAGCTCTGGACGCAAACCACCCGAGCCCCAGGACCGGTCCTGAAGCTTGAATCGCCTCGTGCTACGCGCCTCGACCACACGCCGGAGCCCCTCCTCGATCAGCGCACGCACGGTGGTTCCATTCTTGGCGGCAAGCTTGCGCGCCGCTGCGAGGAGCGCATCGGATATCTCTACGGTGGTCTTCATATGGGTAGATGTATCACCCGGGCCATACCACCAGCAAGCTCAGCTACAGCTTCCAGTCCAGGCTCGCCGCGAGGAACAACGTGTACGGGGAGTACGAGCCCGCCAGATCGCCGCGGCCGCCCAGCGCCAGCGGCAGCGTGGCCTGCCGGCTGAGCTGCAGCGAAGGACCGGTGGCGAACTCTCCGGCGACGCCCCAGCTGAAGCTGCCGGCCCCTTCGTGGCGCAGGCCGAGCCCGAAGCGCCAGGCCGCGTTGACGGGCAGGATGGGCGAGACGTCTGCGCTGTCCTGGAAGGCCGAGTCGTAGGCGACGCCGCCGTCGATGCGCCAGGCGGGGTTGAGCTGGAACTGGGCGCCGAGCGCGCCGTGCCAGGTGTCCTTGAAGTGGAGGTCGGCCGTGGCCGGGGATGCCGTGTTGTCGGAGATGGACACCTCGAGCTCGCCGAACTTCGACCACTGCTGCCAGCCGCCGCTGGCGAGCAATGCCCAGCGATCGCTGAGCTCTTGCAGCGCGCTCAGCATCACGCCTTGCGGCACGTGCATCCCGATCTCCAGCGTCCTGGTCGGACCGCTCGCGCCCGTGGTCTCGGGCACGGCGCTGAAGCCGAGGTTCACCTGGGAGTTGTAGGTGACGCCGACGCGCGTCCCCGGACGGGGCTCCCAGAGAACGCCGACGTTCGCGCCCACGCCCCAGGCGGTGTCGTCGTACCTGACCTGGCCGTCCGCGCTGCCCCGCTCGTTGATGGCGAACTTCTGACCGAGGACGCCGTACATCGCGTGCAGGCTGGCGCCGATGGAGAGCTGATCCGCCGGCTTCCAGGCGATCGACGGGAGCATCGACAGGCCGATCAGCGTGGCTTCCTGCGCGTAGTAGCGGCCGACCCAGGCGGGGTCGTAGCCGAGCTTGAGGCCAAAAGTGCCGGCGGTGGCGAAGCCGACGGCGAGGGTCGGGCTGATCGCCCAGGTGAAGAATGCGCCGCCGCCGGGAAACCATCCCACCGGATTGCCGCCTGGGTTGGTGCCCAGGCCCGTCGAGGTGCCCGAGCCCGGCGTGAACGACGTGTCGGCATAGAGGAGTTGTCCGCCGACCAATAGCCGCGCGCCGTCCAATCGGGTCATTCCTGCCGGGTTGGTGAGGACCGTGGACGCGTCCTGGGCCCGCGCGCCGTAGCCGGCCGAGGCGAGGCCCACGTCGGAGGTGCCGACTTCGTAGAGGGAGATGCCGCCCGCGCTGGCGCGCAGCGGCGCCAGCGCGACGGCCACGAGCAGGACGCGAACGCATGAGCGATTCATGGCGCGATCTGCGCACCTCTCGCGCCGGCGGGAGATTGGACGATAGACCTAGGATCACCGCTCCAGCTTCTTCTTGACCAGCAGCGTATCGAGCAGGATGGGGAGCACGGCGCGATCTTTGGGCCGGTTCGCGGCCCGCTTGGAACGAATGACATCCGCCAGGGATGCCACGCGGAGCTTCTCGTCTCCGATTGCGACGAGCTTTGCGCGTGAGCGGAGAGACGCAAACGTCAGGCCGCCCGGGATACGGTCGTAGTGAATGTCCACCGGCACACCGAGATCCCCTTCGATCCACTCGACACTGCTCAGCCCCGAGACGCGCATCGGAGCCGACCCACCGATGGCTTGGGCGAATCGCGCGAGCTTGCGACGGTTCGGCGCCGTGTCGCGGATCAGCAAATCGATGTCCTGAGTCGTCACCGGCGCACCGTTCAGCATGCTCGCGGCGTTGCCGATGACGACGGCGTCGAGCCGCACGCCGCGAAGCGTCCTGGCCAGGGCGCGGAGCGTCTCCTCGTGGATTTCAGAAGACGTAGCGGCCGTCCTTCCGGCGGGTGATGAACACCGCGCGGCGCGCCGGCGGGAGCAGGAGGCAGCGCACGATCATCCGCAGATCGCCCGGGTCGATATGCGGCAGGCCGGGCCCCAACCGCGCGCAGGCATCGGCGACCTCGTGCGCGAACACGTCCACGTTGCGCGGCCGGCCTCCCCGCGCGCCGTTCTGGCGAGAGGCCGCGGCCTTCGCGGCGCTCCGGCTGCGGCCGCCCTTGCGGCCCATCTGCCTGGCGTCCATGACCACCATCATAACCCAAGCGCTTGGGTTTGTTCTCCCGCACAGGCCCGCACAGCCAGATGGTTCCCCGGCGCGAGCGCGGTGCCTTCATGTAGACTCTGGCGATGAAGGAAGGGGCGCGGCAGATCTTCTCGCGCGGGCTGCGGATGAAGTGCCCGCGCTGCGGCGACGGCCCCATCTTCCGCCGCTGGTGGACGTACACTGAATATAAAGAGTGCCCGCGCTGCGGGCTCCGCTACGACCCTCTCGGCGAGTCGCTGGCCTTCATGTACCTGAGCACCGCCTTCCTCACCGGCGTGATGTTCATCGTCCTGATCACGGTCCCGCCGAAGAACCTGACCACCTACCGCATCGGCCTGATGGGCGGCGCGCTGGCCCTGTATGGAGTGACCATGCCGGTGCGCAAGGGGCTTGCCATCGCCCTCAACTACTTCAACCATCGCTGACCATGTTCTGGCCCCGCTGGATCTGGCTGCGCGCGCTGGGGCTGATCTTCCTCTCCGCCTTCTGGTCGCTCGCGTTCCAGATCCGTGGGCTCAACGGGCCGCGCGGAATCCTGCCCGCGGGCGACCACCTCGATGCCGTCCGCAACGCGGTCGGCCTCTTGCAAGGGATCTGGTACGCGCCGACCCTGTTCTGGCTGGGCGCCAGCGACGCTGCGCTGATGGGCGTGACCCTCGTCGGCGCTGCCGCATCCGTGCTGCTGGTGCTCAACGTCGCGCCGCGGCCCTCCATCGCCATCGCCGGCGTCTGTTTCCTCTCCTTCGTCGGCAGCGCGCAGGACTTCGCCAGCTACCAATCCGACGGCATGCTGCTGGAAGCCGCCTTCATCTCCTTCTTCCTCGCGCCGCGCGGTCTGCGGCCCGGGCTCGGGGAGGACGATCCGCCCTCGCGGCTCGCGGTCTACCTCCTGCTCTGGGAATGGTTCCGCATCTACTTCGAGTCCGGGGTGGTGAAGCTGCTCTCGGGAGACGAGCAGTGGAAGTCGCTCACCGCCATGGACCACTATTACGAGAACGGCCCGCTGCCCAGCTGGCCGGGCTGGTACGTGCAGCAGTGCCTGCCACATTCGTTCCACGCCTTTACCGCGCTGATGACGCTGCTGCTGGAGCTGGTGGTGGTCTGGCTCGCGGTCCTGCCGCGACGGTTCCGCATCGCCTGCTGCTGCATCGTCACGCCCTTCCAGGCCGGCATCATCCTCACCGCCAACTACGCGTTCCTCAATTACCTGGTGCTCTGCCTCGGGGTGCTGTTGGTCGACGACCGTTTCTTGGGATTGCGCGCGCCGGAGGGCCCGTTCTGGAAGCGCGCGCCGTGGCCTTCGCGGATCGCGCTCGGCATCGTCTTCTACGCGACCCTCGTCTTGATGCCGGGGCTCTCGCGCGCGCTGCCCCGTCCGCTGCTCTGGCCGGCAATCGCGCTCGAGCCGCTGCGCATCGCCAACCGCTACGGCCTCTTCGCGGTGATGACCACCGAGCGCTACGAGATCGAGTTCCAGGGCTCCAACGACGGCAAGAGCTGGACGCCCTATCCGTTCCGCGACAAACCGCAGGACCCGTTGCGCGCGCCGGGAATCTTCGCGCCCTACCAGCCGCGCTTCGACTGGAACCTCTGGTTCGCCTCGCTGGGCGAGTGGCGCGCGTATCCGTGGGTGTTGCGCGTCGAGCTGCGGCTCTTGGACGGCTCTCCGCAAGTGCTGCAGCTCTTTGCCGGCGACCCGTTCCGCGGCAGGCCGCCGGAGTACGTGCGCGCCGTGAAATGGCAGTACTGGTTCACCACGCGCTACGAGAAGCGCAAGACCGGCGCCTGGTGGAAGCGTGAGGCGCGCGGCCTGTACGCGCCGGCTCTCCACATCGGAGCAGAGGGAATCGAGGCCGCCCCACAGTAGGCCGAGCCTGGTACTGTTTCTGGCGGCTCGCCCGCGGAGAAGATAGAATCCGTGCATGGATCCGTTGCGTCGCGACGAGATCGAACGCGCCCGCAGCGCCAGCCCGGAGGAGAAGGCCCGCCAGGCGCTGGAGATGATGCGCGCCGGAATCCGCCTCAAGCGCGCCGGATTGCGCGCCCGCTACCCGCACGAAAGCGACGAGCAGATCGAGGAACGCGTCAGCCAATGGCTGCTCAGCGATGAGTGACCGGCGGCCGGAAGACGCCCTCGCGCACATCGCGCGGGAGTTGCGCCGCCTAGGGAAGCGATTTGCGTTGGTCGGCGGCCTCGCCGTCTCGGTTCGTGGTGAGGTGAGGACCACGCGCGACGTCGATCTTGCCGTCACGCGAACCCACAGCTCGATCTGGCATTGGTGCGCACCAGGCTGAAGCTGATTCTCACCAGGGGCTTCTCGCGCAAGGAGGACCTTCTCACGAAGCTGGAGAAGCTCCTGTCGGAAGCACGCTCGTCCTCCTGATTTCGGCCAGGGACCGGACAGGCGAATCCCCCATCCCGCGGCGCGCATCCATGCCACATGAGAGTGCTGGTCCTCGCCGTCCTCCTCGTCGCTCCGGCCGCGCTGGCCGAGCGGAGCTGGACGGTGGAGCCCGGGCAGGCCCTCGTCACGGTAGACGCGGCGGGAGCGTCCGCCTTCTCTCACCGGATGACCGGCACGCTCACCGAGCTCGACAACAAGCTCGTACACTTGGAGCTGCACCTGCCGCTCGGCTCCCTGACCACCGGCAGCGTGCGCCGGGACGAGCGGGTTCCGCGCGAGGGCGAGGCAGTATTCGACGGCGTCGCCGAGGCGCGGGAAGGTCGTCTGCTCTTCGTGGGGACCGTCCAGTTGCATGGCGTCAAGCGCGCCGTCCAGCTGGACGTGGCGGTCACCCGGACGGAAGGAATGATCTACGCGCACGCCACGTCCACGTTGCACCTGCGGGACTTCGGCATCGACGTGGCGCACGACCAGGCGCGTATCGAACTGGACGCCGGGCTGCGCAGAAGAGGCGTCGTCGCCATCCGCGGGTAGAATCGCGCCGCTTGACCACGGCCCTCCTCGCCCCTGCCCCGCCGGAGCAGCAACGGCTCTCGCTCACGCCCCAGCGCCTGCTGCCGGGCCATCGCGTTCGGCTGCTCTTCGGCGGCGTGGAGGCCTACCCGGCGATGCTGGACGCCATCGCCACGGCGCGCACCGAGATCGCGCTGGAGACCTACATCTGGGCCAGCGACGCGAACGGCCGCCGCTTCGTGGACGCCGTCTGCATCAAGGCCCAGGAAGGCGTGCGCGTGCGCTGCGTGATCGACGGCGCCGGCTCGTTCGGCTTCTCGGGCGCCGACGTGGCCCGGATGCGCGCGGCCGGCGTGCTCCTCTCCATCTTCCACCCTGTCGGACCCTGGCGGGCGCGCTGGGGCTGGCAGGTGCGCGATCACCGCAAGCTCCTCATCGTGGACGGCCGCGTCGCCTTCGCGGGGGGCATGAACCTGGGTGACGACTACGCGCCCAAGGCGTGGGGCGGGCATGGGTGGAACGACGTGCACATGCAGGTGGAAGGGCCGGTGCTGCGCGACATCCGGCGGCTCTTCGAAGAGACCTGGATCTACGCCACGCCGGAGAACTGGAATCCCGACGAGGCGCTGCCCGCCCCGGGCGCCTCCACCGAGATCGTTCCGGTGCACGGCTCGACCACGCGGGTGCAGGCGCTGGCGGTGGGCCGCTTCCTCGCCCGCCGCAGCGTGCAGCACCACTTCGAGCACGCCATGCTGGCGGCGCGCCACCGGATCTGGATCGAGGCGGCCTACTTCATCCCCAACCGCGCGCTGCGCGGCGCGCTCAAGCACGCCGCGCGCCGCGGCGTGGACGTGCGGGTGACGGTGCCGCGCTACAGCGACATTCCCGGGCTGACGCACGCCTCGCAGTACACCTGGGCCTCGCTGCTCAAGTCGGGAGTTGCGATCTACGAATGGCTGCCGGGCATGCTGCACGGCAAGACGCTCACCATCGACGGCGCCTGGAGCGCGGTGGGTTCATACAACCTGGACTCGCGCAGCCTGCTCTACAACTGGGAGATCGCGCTGGAGGTGCTGGACGAGCGCGTGGCCGAGCAGCTCGACCAGAAGTTCCGCGACGACCTGGAATTCTGCGAGAAGGTGGATCCCGCGCTGTGGAAGAAGCGCAGCCTCTGGCAACGGCTGCGCGAGCGGTTCTTCTACGTGTTCCGGACCTGGCTGTAGCCGCCCCGCTCAGAGCCGCGTCCAGGCGCTGCCGAACTGGATGTAGAGCGCGAAGCCGTCCTGTCCGAACGCGAAGTCCGCGCCCATGTGCAAGCCGTATTGGCGCGCCAGCTCGTAGCGAAAACCGGTGCCGTACGTGACCACGCCCTCAGAGCGATCGAAGCCGGACAGGTTCTTCCAGGCGGCTCCCACACCGCCGAACCCGACCAGGCTCAAGCGCTTCCAGAATTGCCAGCGGAGCTCCACCTCCATCTCCGCCGTCTGCTCGCCCTGGTAGCGCATCGCCGGCGCCCCGCGCAGCACCACGAAGGGGCGCAGGTAGAAGGGCGCATCGCCGAAGCTGAAGTTCGCGCCCCCGCGCACGCCGAGGAACAGGTCGGGGATGAAGAGGGGCGTGTAGCCGATGGCGGTCAGATCCAGACGCTCGAACCACGATCCTTCGCTCTGGTGCGCAAAGGTGAAGCCCGCCTCGCCGAAGAGCCCGCGGGTGGGGGTGAACATGTTGTCCCGCGTGTCGAACTTCACCAGCGGGCGCAGCCCGAGCAGCGTGTTCTGGGCGGTGCTCGCGCCCGCCAGGGTCTCGTGCGGGTCGGCCTGCATGTAGCCGAAGCCGGCTCCCATCCCTGCGTAGATCGGCGTCGAGCCGAGCTGCATCGCCGCGGAGACTCCTGCGAGGGCGCCTTGCAGGTTGTACTCGATGGGATTCTGCGCCAGCGCGGGATCGTCTCCCAGCCCATAGTGCTTGAGGTTGAGCGAGATGTACCCGCCGCCGGCCACGACGCGCAGCCTTCCGTCGAGCCAGTTGCCCGCATAGCCGCCGAAGGAAGCCCAGGAGTTGGTCTCCGTATACATTCCGCCGACCACGTAGAGATCGGGCCGCTCGCCTCGCGGTGCTGCCGGGTCGCGATCGATGAACACCAGGCCGGCGAAGGCTCCATAGCCCACCGCCGGCTCGGTCACCGGCGCGACGATGGGCACGAATCCGTACTTCTTGGCGACGAAGGCGCTGACGTCGAACCAGCGGTCCTCCGGATCGACGAACAGCGACGGAGCCTCCTCGGCGCGCACCGAGGTGGAGGCGTAGAGAAGAAGCAGCGCCGCGCCAGCCATCGATCGTCGCATGCGGGTGGTCTCACTCCAGCTGCAAGGTGGCCTGCCGCGTTCGCGGTGTTTCCGGCGTGGTGGCGACGAAGACGCGCTCCGGATCGATCCCGTAGGACTCGGTCAGCTCGTCCTGCACGGTCTCGGCGCGAGACCGCGCGAGATCGGCTAGAGCATCCGGCGA
Organism: Myxococcales bacterium; assembly: GCA_035655715.1. Classification (GTDB taxonomy): domain Bacteria; phylum Myxococcota; class Myxococcia; order Myxococcales; family 40CM-4-68-19; genus 40CM-4-68-19. Next base: position 9,351 of record DASRTX010000687.1, read on the forward strand.
CAGGGACATCGTCTGCATCAACATCGCCTCGACGTCCGGCGCGGGCGCATCCCGCCGCGCGACGAAGCCCGCGGGCACCGGCTTCCCCTCCGCCCGCAACCCTGCGGCTTCCTTCTCCCGCGGTGCGACCACGCGCTCGAGATACAGCGCATGCAGCGCGGTTCCCCGCTCGGCGTCGCTGAGCGGCTCGTCGTCGCCATGCGCAGGCTTTCCAGAGGCTGGCCCGCGCCGCCGCGCGAGCAGCGTTTCTTGAAGTTGCGACTGGAGCAGACCCTTGCGATCTGCCTCCGGATCCATGCCGCCCGCGATCGAGAGCCGCAGGCCGGGCCGCTCGGCAAGCGCCTTGGCCAGCGACTCGAGCTTCTTCCGCCCGGCGTCGCCCAGTTCGTCGGAACCGGCGGCGAACTCGACCATGCTCAGGTCCTCGCTGTGGCCGAAGAGCGAGCCCAGCAGCGCGAAGGGCGAGGTCGCCGCCTTCTGCAGCACGTTGAGGATGGCGTGCACCACCAGCTTGCCCACGCGGAAGTCGGGATCGTCGAGTTCGCCGTCGATGGGCAGGTCGATCTCCAGCTTTCCCTCGCGGTCGGTGAGGATGGCCAGCGCCAGCTTCACGGGCAGTCCCGTGGCGGTGGGGCTGTCCACCTTGTCCCCGAGTTGGAGCTGGTGGATGGCCACCACGTTGGATGCTTCCACCCTCCTGCCGCCGAGCTTGTACTTGAGGTCGAGGGTGAGCTTCCCGCGCTGCACGGGATAGCCGGTGTAACGGATGCCGTACGGAGTGGTGGGTGGGAGGTTCCACGGCGCCAGAGTGACGGCGATGTCGGCGTCGCTGTCCTTGCCCGCCGGGCGCAGGGTGCCCGCCACCCGCAGGCTGGCGCCGTCGAGCTTGCCGGCGAAGTCGATCTGGCTCTTCACCATGCCGGGCTTCTTGAAAGGCGCGATCTGCCCGCCGAAGCGGGTGATGCGGGCGGTGAAAGGAGGCTGGAGGGACCGATCGGTGAAGTCGAACGAGAGGTTCTGCAGTGCGATGGCGCCGATGGAAATCCGGGGCTCGGGTCCCTGCCGCTTGCTCTCGATGGGCGCGTCCTCGCGTCCCGCCTCGGGCCTCGCAGGCTGCCGGCTCAGCGACGCCCAGTTGCCGCTGCCGTCCGGGTTGATCCGGTAATGCATGCGCGCGCCCTTGAGCAGCACGCGGCCCAGGCTTACGGCCTGCGTGTCCGTCGCCAGCTTCTCCAGCGCGAACCGCTCGAAGCCAGCCAGCTCCTTTCCTTCCGAGTCGAGCAGCGCGAAGTTGCTCACCGAGAGATCGCCGCCAAGCCGGACGCGCCCTGCACCGCCGGAGGCAGGGGCGAAGGAGGCGCGACCAGTCATGTCCAGCTCTCCGCGGCCGATGGAGCCTGTGATCGCCAGCGCCGCGTACGGCTGGAACATAGCCAAGGCGAGCTTGCTCAAGGCGAACTCGGCCTCCACCGAGCCCGACCCCGGGTGAAGGGTCCCCTTGGCAGAGAAGTGCCCTTCCCCTCCAATGCGCATGGAGGTCGAGAAGCTGGCCGGCGTGTCCCCGGGGACGGCGAGCGGAGCCAGGCTGAGCGCGAACTCGCCGATCTCCACCGAGGCCGGCGCCGGCGTCGTGTGGTCCTCCCAGAGGAGATCGAGGCGCTCGACGCGCAGCTGATCGAGCCGCGTGCTCCACGGTCGCGAAGGCTCAGATGAAGGTGAAGATGAAGACGGTGCACGCCTGCGCGGGGGCGTCAGCGTAGCCAGCTCGATGGCCCCATCTTCCAGCCTGCGCGCCACGATGCGCGCGCCGGAGAGGGCGATGGAGCGGATGCGAGCTTGCGCTTGGCCCACGTCGGCGGAGACGCCGTCAAACGCAAGCGAGTCGATGCGGACCAGCGCCTCGTCGCGCCCGGGTGGATCGAGCCGCAGCCCGTTGAGCCGGGCGCTTCCTTCTTCGAGCCGGATGATGGAGGGCGTGCTCGAGGCATCGAAGACGTACTTGCCGCGGACGTCGAGGGTGCCGGCAGTGATCCGGAACGTGGTGGAGTCCTCGGCGTAGTTTTCGAACTGGGCGAGGGGTATCCCGGTGATGGAGAGCTCGCCTTCGCTCTTGGGCGGCGTGACGCTGATGCTGCCTGTCCAGGCCAGCTGGGTTGCGGGCTCGAGCCGGGCCTCGAAGTGATAGGCGCCGTTCTTCTTCGGCTCGGTGGTGAAACCATCCAGCGCGAAGCTGAGCGGCTCCAGCCGCGCCTGGAAGGGATGCGGCCGGTTGCGATCGGCGAAGGCGATGGCCCCGCGATCGAGCAAGAAGTGGGCGATCTCGAAGACCGTGGGGTCGGGTTCCGGCTTGGGCGGCTCCGCGCGCGCCTTTCTTGCCAGGCGCGCGGTCGGCACGGGCTCCGCGGGCTCGGGCGCGGCCAGGAGATCCGCGAAGTTGAGCTGCCCGCCCTTCTCGATGGCCACGGCCACCTCGGGCCGTACCAGCTTCACCGATTCCAGGTGCACGCCGCCGCGCCAATGACGGAGCAGGGCCACGTCCACGTACAGCTCCTCGAAGGAAAGCAGCGGCGAGCCGTCGGGCTGCCGCACGGAGAAGCCGCGGATGGTCATGGAGATGGCGAAGGGATTGAAGCGCACCTCCCGCACGGTCACCGGCCGGTGCAGGACGTCGGGGAGCTTCTTTTCCATCTGCGCCCGGACGATGCGCGGCAAGATCAGGAAACCGAAAATCGAATACAGAGCCAGGATCCCGGCGACCACGATCGCCCATCGGGGAGGACGCCGCCGCAGGGCCGCAGGCAACGTGGCCATGGCGCGACGCTACCGGTTCAAGGGCTCCGGGAGCATTGGACCATCGCCCAATCCGAAGGCTTGACGGCCCGGGCACGGCGCTGGCACAGAGCGGCGATGATCCTGCTCGCGATTGCGCTGCTCGCCGCGCCCGCCGACGAGACCGTCACCCTCCTCCAGCAGCTTTCCGATGCGCATGGCCCCTCCGGATTCGAGGAGCCGGTGCGCAAGATCATGGTCGAGCGCATGCGGCCCGCCAGCGATCGGCTCTCCTTCGACGGGCTGGGCTCGGTGATCGCGCAGCAGGGGTCGTCCGGACCGCGGGTGATGATCGACGCGCACATGGACGAGCTGGGCGGCGTGGTCCGGCGGGTGACGCCCGAAGGCTGGCTGACCATGCAGATGCTCGGCGGGTGGCTGGACCAGGCGCTCTTCGATCAGCGCTGGATCATCCTCGGCTCCAAGGGACCGGTGCGCGCCGTCACCGGCATCCGCGACATCCACATCACGCCGCAGGACGAGCGGACCAAGGCCTTCGCGCGCGAGCAGGTGTTCCTCGACGTCGGCGCGAAGAGCCCTGCCGAGGTGACCGCGATGGGAATCGGACCCGGCGATCCGGTCGCGCCGGATGCGCCCTTCATGGTCCTGAACGGCACGCAGAACTACCTGGGCAAGGCCTGGGACGATCGCATCGGCTGCGCGGTGCTGATCGCCGCGATGCAGCGGCTGCGCGGGCAGAAGCACCCCAACCAGCTCTACTGGGTGGCCACCGTGCAGGAGGAGATCGGTCTTCGCGGCGCGCACACGTCGGCCGAGATCGTCAAGCCCGAGGTGGGCATCGCCATCGAGGGCGGCGTGGTGAAGGACGCGCCCGGGACCCATCCGGAGGAAGCGCAGGAGCTGCTCGGCAAGGGGCCAGGGATCTTCCTCTACGACAGCTCCGCCCTGCCCAATCGCAAGCTGGTGGAACTGGTGAAGGAGACGGCCCATGCGGCGGGCATACCGCTGCAGACCGACCTGGTGCAGGGATACGGCGACGACTCGTCGGAGATCCAGAAGACCGCCGGCGGCGTGCCGACCGTAAATCTGGTGGTGCCGGTGCGGTTCACGCATTCGCACAACGGCATCGTCAACCGGAAGGATTTCGATCAGATGGTGGATCTGCTGGTGGCGCTGTTGCAGAAGCTAGACGGGCCGGCCGTCGCACGGCTGCGCGACTTCTCCCGCTGAGCCGGTGGACGGCACCCTCTTCACCGCTTTGCAGCAGCCGGCGTTCACCGCGCTGGGCGCTCCGGTGAGCTGGAACGAGGCGGTGGGCGACGTCACCGGCCTCCTGTGCGTTGCGCTGCTGGCGAAGAAGCACATCGCCAACTGGCCCATCGGCATCCTCAACAACCTCTTCTTCCTGCTCATGTTCTGGTCGGCGAAGCTGTACGCCGACGCGTCCCTGCAGCTGGTCTTCGCGGCGCTCGGCGTCTATGGCTGGTGGAGCTGGCAGAGGGGCGGCGCGATGCCGGAGACATTGCGCATCCGGCGGACGGCGCCGCGCGAATGGGCGTGGCTCGCTGCCCTGGCAGTGCTCGGCCAGGCGGCGACGACGCTGTGGCTTTCGCACCACACCGATTCGCCGGTGCCGTTCTTCGACGCCTCCATCCTCGTGCTCAGCCTGGTGGCCACCTATGGGCAGGCGCGGAAGGTCCTCGAATCGTGGTGGGTGTGGATCGTCGTCGACCTCATCTCCATGCCTGTGTACGTCAGCCGCCATCTCTACGCGACGGCGCTGGTCTACTTCGTCTTCCTCTGCCTGTGCATCCTGGGGCTCCGCGCCTGGCAGCGTTCGCTGGCGGTGGCGGCATGAGCCACGCGGCTCACCCGAGCACGATGCTCGCGGTCTTCTTCCACGCCGGTCGCTCGAGGAGCCGGTCGAGCCACTTCCGGACGGCCGGGTAGCGCGCGAAGTCGTATCCGCCCTCGGCGACCAGCGAGAGATGGGGGGCGTAGGCGATGTCCGCGAGCGAGAAGTCGCGCTCCAGCCAGTCGCGGCCTTGCAGCGCCGACTCCAGCACGGGCAGGTAGCGCGCCAACTCGGTGCCCGCGCTTTCGGCCTGCGCAGCATCGCCCTTCGACCCCCAGAACGCCTGCATCCGCGCATTGGTGAAGCGGAACAGCGGCACGCACGCGGGCGTGACGTGGCCGGACTGGAAGTAGAGCCAGCGCTGCACGGCCGCCCGCCCCTGCGGAGTCGTGGGCAAGAGATGCGCCTCCGCGTGCGTCTCGGCGATGTACCAGTTGATCGCGTTCGACTCCCAGAGGCGGAACGGGCCGTCCTCGAATGCCGGAATCTTGCCCATCGGGTTGACGGCCAGATACGCCGCCGAGCGATTCTCGCCCTTCTTCGTGTCGACGAAGGACAGCTCGTGCGCGGCGCCCGACTCGATCAGCCCGAAGACCGCGCGCGCGGAGTTGCCCGACATCCTGCCGTAGTAGAGCTTCATGGCCGCGAGCCTAGATCCCGCGGCCATCGCCCACAAGATCGTCCGCTATTGGCGATCGGCGTCGCTTCCGAACACCGCGATGCACCCTGTGAGACAGCCAGGGAAGACGTTGTTGGCCGGCAGCGCCACCAGGGCGTGATTGTTGCGTGGATTCACCGCCACCGAGTGCGCCGTGCCGCGCGGAGGGGGCGCGCTCGCCGGCGTGTTGAAGGTGGGAACGACCTGCAACAACTTCTGGCTGCTCGCGTCGATGACGCCCAGCACCGGGCCGGCGGGATTCGAGCGCGACGCGGTGTAGTACCGCCCGTCGCCCGAGTTGAACCACACCTCGTCCGAGCCCGTGACGCCCGCGACGTTGGCGTCGATGGCTCCGGTCCTCGCGTCCATGATCACCTGGATGGGCGCGGCGCTGAGTGGATCGGAGGCGCTCCAGGGCTGGCCGGCCGTGTCGAAGGCGACGCTGCAGCCCAGCAGCAGATCCTGGCGCGGCCCCAGCGTGAGACCGGCGGGCTGGCACAAGTGCACGTCGAACAACGTCTCCAGATGGCCGGTGGTGCTGATCCGCGCGACGGCGCCGTTCTGCACCACGCCGTCCACCTCCGGGATGGAGATGTAGAACTTTCCCGTGGCCGGATCCCAGACGGGTTGCTCGGCCCCGTTGGTGGCGAAGTCGAAGGTGATGCGCGCTCCCACCGTGAGCTTGCCGGTTTTGGAGTCCACGTGGACCAGCGTCGCGAAAGGCGGCGAGTCGGCGTTGTTGACCGCGAGGATCAGGCCGTCGCGTGCGTCGAAGGCCATCTCGTCCGCGCGCAGGCCCGGGGCGCCGCCGGTGGAGACGCTGTCCACCAGCTTGTCGTTCCGCAGATCGATCGAGACCACCCGGCTGGGCGCGTCGGTCGCGAACAGCCAGTGGCCGGAGACCACCACGCCGTTGGGCCCGGAGGTGTCGTTGTTGCCGGTGAACCCGGTGAAACCGCCCTTGTTGATCTGCTTCACGAAGACGCTGCGGGCCGCGTCCACCACGTCGATGGCGTTGTTGGATCGATCGGCCAGGTAGAAGAGTTGCGTGCCTGGATCCACGAAGCTGATGTCGAAGATCACCAGCCGCCCCGGCACCGGAACGGTGGTGAGCAGGCGGACGGCGCCCGCGTCACGGCGATCGTCGCCGGCGCGGGCAGCGCGCGCGGCGAGCAGGACGGCAAAGGCGGCGAGGACGAGGAGAGATCGGCTTCCGCTCATGGAATGACCCCCTGTCAGGGTCGGAAACACGGCGCTTGCTGGAGCGTCATGTCAAGGCAGGGTGACGATTGTCGGCACGATCGATCGTCGCGCCGCCGCGTCCCGGCGCGTGCGGGTCTGAAATGATTGATCAATCAGGCAGCGCCGCTCCCCGCGTGGAGCGGCCTTCGTCTCTCCGCCCCGGGTCGCAGTGGTTCGGCCCAATCACCGGGGCGGAGGGAAACACCATCTCCATCATCGACATCGACCGCGCGCGGTTGGGGCTTGCGGGAGGTGAGGCGGCGCGCGTGCGCGTAGGCACCGACTCAGGCGAGGCCCGGCCCTTCACCGTCTCCTGGACTCCGGACGGCAAGCGCATCGTGGTGGCGAACTTCCGGACCAACAACCTCTCGGTGGTGGATCTGGATCGGGCGCTCGCGCACCTGGCCGGGGCGGAAATCGCGCGCATCCCGCTCACGCGCGCGGACGGCAATCCTGCGCGTCCCAAGAGAACCGCGGTGACCAGCGACGGCAGGTACGCGGTGGTGACCGGCGGGGCCAACACCTTGCCCGATCCGGCGCCCAGCGGGACGGTGTTCGTGATCGACCTGCGCACCAATTCCCAGGTGGCGACCGTCACCGGCGTGGGGATCGACCCCTACAACCTGACCCTGGTCGAGGACGACGACTGACGGCTCACCTCCGCCAGATCGACAGCACCAGCTCCACCAGGATGAGCCCCGCGATGGACATCTCCAGGAGCCACATGCGCCGGTCGCGCGCGACGTCCAGCACCAGCTCGAGCGATTCCTGGACGCCGCGCAGCTTGATCTCCAGCGACTGGTAGCGGTCGGTCAGGTCGAACTCTGCGCGCAGGTCGTCGTAGATGCGATCCAGCTCGGGGTCGTCCCAGACCTCGTCGGGCTTGTCGAGCAGATGCAGGACGGAGATGACCTCGTTCCGCGAGGTGATGGCCTCGCCGATGAACCGGTGCAGGCTCGCGGGCCGCGCGCGGACGGTCCCGGTCTTCTCCAACCGTTCGACCAGCCCGTTGGTGCGGCCGAAGAGGTCGTCCACCAGGCGCTCGTAGTACTCCATGGCGGCACTCTGGGCGACCACGATGGCCACCGCGGCGGATCGCGCCGGACCCAGTTCGCCGATCTGCAGCACGCCAGAGGCCATGCCTGTGCGTGCCACGGGCTCCTCGCGCACGGTGAAGCTTTCGGCCACCACCTTGCGGCCGGGAGCGCCCAGCGTGGCGCGGATCTGCTCGAGCACCCGCTCGCGCTCCCCTGGCGCGACATCGTGGAAGACGACGGCGCCGAAGGGATAGACGAACACCTCGCCGCCCCCCTCGGCGGCGTAGCGCAGCTCGTGCGGTCGCAGCCTTCCTCCGGGGATCGCCTGCGCCAGCTCGCGAAGCGAGAAATTCTCCACGAAGGCGACTGCCTCGAACTGGTGCGTGCGCCCGGCCACGGGCGGCGTGTATCCGGTGGTGGAGTCATCCGCAACCCGCGGCGGGTTTCGGGGACACCATACGGAGATCGTCGTATGGTGTCCCCGAAACTCCGGCGACCACCCCCGCAACGGCGGGGAGCCCGGCACGCCGCCCGCCCGTCAGCGAGCTGCCCATCACGAATGCCATGTCGAGTCCGGGCAGGGAGACGATGCCGGCGACGAGCAGGAAGTAGATCCAGAGATCCTGGTTCATGAACGCCCTCGAAAATGACGAGGGCGATTTGTAACAGCGCTTCACCGCCTCGATGGGATCAGATTGCTCCGGTCGGATGAGGCCAAGCGGGATCAGTCCTCGGACGCCGGCGGGTCGGCGAACAGCGCGCGCCGGCGCACGCGCACGTGAACGCCCAGGATGCCGCCCAGATCGATTCCCGCCACCTGAAGTCCGATGCTGGTCTCGCTCTCCTCGTCGATCGGGCAACGGCGATGCGATGCCCGGCCGGCGTCGTACTCGACCCGCTTGTCCGGATCGGAAAGCACCACGAAGGCGTCGGTGATCTCCCGGAAGTGCTCCACCGCGTCGTCATCCGAGTTGACGTCGGGATGGAACGTGCGCGCGAGCTGCCGGTAGACCGTCTTGATGGTCTCCAGGGTGGCGTCCTCCGCCACCCCAAGCACGTCGTAGAGGTTCCGCATCCCGGCAAAGGTATGTATCGCGGACAGGGAGCGGGTAGCCGAGCATGACACCGGATCGGTCCTCATCCTTGCAAGCATGCGTGCCAGCGAGACCGGCACCGGGCTCCGGAGGAAATCATGTCCTGGCTCCGCGCAGTCGCTTTCGATTCGATCGGGACCTGCCTGTCGCTCGAACCGCTGCGCCCCAGGCTCGTCGGGCTCGGCTTGCAAGCGAGCGACCTGGAGCTCTGGTTCGCGCGTAGCCTGCGCGACGGGTTCGCCTGCGAGTGCGCTGGGCGGTTCCTGGAATTCAAGATCGTCCTTGCCTCGACGCTGCGCTCCTTGCTGATCGAGCGCGGCCTTCCGGACGACCAGCGCCGCATCGACGCCGTCGTCGACGGCTTTTCGGAGCTGCCCGTCCATCCGGACGTGGCTGCCGCGTTCGAGCTGGTGCGCGAGGCTGGACTCAAGCTGGCGATCCTGACCAACGGCAGCGCGCAGGCGACGCGGCAGGCG
>DASRTX010000688.1:0-6226 GCA_035655715.1 Myxococcales bacterium
GTTCGGGCGCATCCACCGGGCCCTGCTCGAGCGCGGCGTCTACCTCCCCCCCTCGCAGTTCGAGGCCGCCTTCCTCTCCTCCGAACACGGCTCGCAGGAGCTCGACGCGACCATCGCCGCCTTCGGGCCCGCCCTCAAGAGCTGATCCGGTTTAGCCTGCGAAGTCGCCCAGGACCAGGAGGAGGGCGGCCACCCAGGAGAGGCCGAACATGGCCTTGGCGAACCGGGGGCGAACCGGGGCGATGGGGGCCGCGTTCTGGGCGGCGCGGGAGAAGCCGCTGAGGCTGACGATGACCGCGCCGCCGAAGAGCAGGGCCGTCCACGCTCCGCCGGGTGCGCTGCGGTGCGACAACCAGCGCACGGGCACATCCAGCACCAGATAGGCCGCGACCAGGTAGAACAAGGGCAGGCCGCAGAGCAGCACCAGCTCGACTGCCGTGCCGACGGTGCCGGCGACCAGGGCGCGCACCCGGCGCACCGTCTGCTGGACGAACCTGTACACGGCAGCGCGGGCGACGCCGCGGCGGGCGGCCAAGGAGCTTCCGAGCAGGCTGTTGGACGGCCGGAGCATGTGGAAACCATAACACGCGCCGTTTGACTGTCACTCCGGGCACATGCTACACGGCGCTGCTTTTTTCGGAAGGGCGTGGATGGCCGGCAAGGAGCAGAACGACCGTCCGGACCAGGGCATCGGCGAAGGGGTTGGCTCGGCCTACCGGCGGGCCGGCCCCTACATCGACGCCAGCTGGCAGCTGGCCGGGGCGGTGGGGTTGGGGACGCTTCTCGGGTGGTGGTTGGACAAGAAGCTCGGGACCGGCCCCTGGCTCCTGGTCGGCGGCTCGCTCTTCGGGATCGGCGTCGGCTTCTACCTCTTCTTCAAGATCCTGACGAACCTGACCAAGGGACCGAAGTGACCGACGCCGCCAGCAAGCCGCGCCTCCTGCCCTTCGCGGTCGCCAGCGCGGCTGCCTGCGCGCTGGCCATCGCCGTCTGCGCGCTGCTCCCCGGCGCTCCCCGCCTGCCGGCCCTGTATGGCGCGGTGGCGGCTTCGTTCGGCGCGGCCTGCGGTCTGGGCGCCCTGGCGCTCTGGGCCGGCCAAGGCGTCAACGGCACGCTGGCGGGATTCACGGTGGGGTTTCTCTGCCGCGCCGTCCTGGTCGCGGCGGGCCTTCTCGCCTCGGGGGCACGCGGCAATCTGGCGCTGGCGTATACCGGCGCCTTCTTTAGTCTCTACGCCGCCACTCAGCTGATCGAGATCCTCTTCGTCCACCGTAGCTCCCGCCCGCACGGAGCCACTCCATGATGGTGCTCTTCGCCGCCCTCCTGCTCGCCCAGGCCGAGCCGATCCATCCCGGCCCCCGCCCGGATCAGGCCGAGGCCGCCGCCGGACACGAAGCCTCCCACGAGACGGAGCGCGAGGCCCGCGAGGAGAAGGAAGAAGAGGGCATCGCCGCCCACATCTTCCATCACGTCCAGGACGAGACGGTGGTGCCGCTCGGGTTCTGGGCGGGCAACCGGTACATCCGCCTCGACATCACCAAGCACGTGATCAACATGTGGATCGCCGCCGGCATCCTGCTCATCGTGGTGGGGCTCGGTGCGCGCAAGCGGGCGCTGATCCCCAAGGGCGGCTACAACCTGCTCGAGTCGCTGGTGATGTTCATCCGGGACGAGATCTCGGTGAAGAACATCGGCCACCACGCGGATCTGTACACGCCGTATCTCTGCTCGGCGTTCTTCTTCATCCTCTTCATGAACATCTGCGGGCTTCTGCCCATCCCCGCCTGGCGCGGCTTCCCCGGCATCTCCACCGCCACAGGCAACCTGTCGGTTACCGTGGTGCTGGCCCTCTTCACCTTCGTGATCACGCAGATCGCCGGCATGCGCGCGCAGGGCGCGGTGGGGTACTGGACGCACCTGGTGCCGGGCGGGGTGCCCAAGGCGCTCTGGCCGCTGATGTTCGTGATCGAGTTCTTCGGCCTCTTCACCAAGCCGTTCGCGCTCACCGTCCGCCTCTTCGCCAACATGGTGGCGGGCCACATCGTCATCTTCTTCCTCATCGCGCTGACGCTCTTCATCTCGGTCTACGTCGCGCCGGTGAGCGTGGCCTTCGCGCTGGGCATCTTCCTCCTCGAGCTGTTCGTCGCCCTCGTCCAGGCCTACGTCTTCACCATCCTCTCCGCGCTCTTCATCGGGATGACGCAGCACGCGCACTGACGCAATCGCGGGCTGGGCCACCTCACAGCGGCCTCGGGTCCATACCCCGCGACAACTTGCCACTCCTCGCCGCTGGGGCTCGGGGCATCGAAATGAAGTGGAGGTCTGAACCATGAACCAGTTCTCGCTCGGGTATCTCGCCGCCGCGCTCGGCGCCGGCCTCGCCGTCATCGGCGCCGGCTTCGGCATCGGCCGCCTCGCCGCCGCCGCCATGGAGGGGACCGCCCGCCAGCCCTCCTCGGCCGGCGACATCCGCACCTCGATGATCATCGCGGCCGCCCTCATCGAAGGCGTCACCCTGTTCGCCGAGGTGGTCTGCATCATCCTGGCGGTGAAGTAGTCCGCAACCCCGGCGGGGGCCTTGTGGTAGAAGGCCCCCGCTGTACGGAGGTTCCAGATGGTCCTCGCTGCCGGTCTCACCGATGTCAACTTCGCGCTCAGCTTCTGGACGTTCGTCACCTTCGCGCTCTTGCTGGTGGTCCTGGGCAAGTTCGCCTGGGGGCCCATCCTCCAGATGATCGAGACGCGCGAGAAGAGCATCGGCGACGCCATCGAGTCCGCCAAGAAGGAGCGGGCAGCGGCGGAAGCGGCCAGCGGCGAGATGAAGGCGGCGCTGGAGCGGGTGCGCGAGGAGTCGGCGCAGCTCTTGCGCAAGAACCAGCAGGAAGTGGCCGCGGTCAAGGTCGAGCTGATGGCGGCGGCGAAGAAGGAGAGCGAGGACTTGCTGGTCGCGGCGCGCAAGACCATCGCCGAGGAGAAGCGTCAGGCGATGGCCGAGCTGCGCGCGCAGGCGGTGGACATCGCCATCGAGGCCGCGGGGCGCCTCGTCCAGATGAACATGGACGAAAAAAAGCAGAAGCAGCTGGTCGAGGAATACCTCTCCCAGCTCCCCAAGGAAACCCGCGTCTAGGCCTGTTGCGGTTGACCTTCAGCTCTTGAGTTGTTCGGACAGGTACCGTTCCAGGCCGATCTGCTTGATGGTTTCCTGCTGGGTTTCCAGCCAGTCGACGTGGGCTTCCTCTTCGCCGAGGATCTTCTCCAGCAGGGTGCGGGTGCCGTTGTCGCCCGCCGCACGGCAGGCCTCGATGCCCTGGTTGAGGCGCTTCACCGCGTCGTATTCGACTTCCAGATCGAGCTTGAACTGCTCCGGCACGGTCTGTCCGACGCCCACCTTCCCGTAGCGTTGCAGATTGGGAAGGCCTTCCAGATAGAGGATGCGCTCGATCAGCTCGTCGGCGTGCTTCATCTCCTCGATGCTCTCCTTGCGCACCTTTTCGGCGAGCCGCTGGTAACCCCAGTGCTGGCAGAGACGCGAATGGAGGAAGTACTGGTTGACCGCGGTCAGCTCTGCGGTCAGCACGTCGTTGAGCAGCGTGATGACCTGCTTGTCGCCTTGCATGCGGCCTCCGCGTCAGGAGGCGGCGGAAGCTAGCGCAGGCAGGGCACGCGGGCAATCGAGGCAGTCGCCCGCGCAGGCCCGCTCGATGCGCTTCTCGATCGTCGGCCTGCAGCAGCCGCAGTCGGTTCCGGCGCCGCTCAGCCGCGCGATCTCGCGCAGCGAGTGGGCGCCGTCGCGGATGGCGGCGTCCACTTCGCGGTCGGTCACCGAATGGCAGATGCAGAGGATCATCGTTGCGCGGTGAAATTGAGAATGAGTCTCAATCTCATGTTGGAGTCTAACCGCCATCCCCGCGGCATGCAAGTGCGGCGGCTCAGCCCCTGTAGAGGGCTTCGTACTGCTCGGCGGCGCGGTCCCAGGAGTGGTCGCGCGCCATCGCCCGCTGTTGCGCAGCGCGCCAGGCGGACTTGTCCTTCCACAGCGTCAAAGCCCGGTCGAGGGCCGTCAGGAGCTCGCGCGCGTTGGCCTCGGCGAACCGGAAGCCCCATCCCTGCGGCCCTTCCACGATGCTGTCGGCCAGCCCGCCGACGGCGTGGACCAGCGGCAAGGTGCCGTAGCGGAGCGAGTAGAGCTGGTTGAGCCCGCAGGGTTCGAACCTCGACGGCATGAGGAAGACGTCCGCGCCCCCCTCCATCCGGTGCGCCAGCCTGTCGTCGAAGCGCAGCTGAGCCGAGATCCGGCGCGGGTGCTTCACCGCCAGCGCCGCGAACTCCTCTTCCAGCGCGGTGTCGCCGGTGCCGAGCAGCGCGAACTGGACCTTCCGCTCCATCATCCCCGGCAGGGCCTGGGCCAGGATGTCGTAGCCCTTCTGGTGGGCGAGCCGGCCGATGGCGACGCAGACCATGGTGGCGGGGTCCTGGTCCAACCCCAATTCCTCTTGCAGCGCGCTCTTGCAATCCGCCTTGCCCGACAGGTCGAGCGCCGAGTACCGGTGCGGCAGCGCCGGATCCTTCTCCGGGCTCCAGCGCTCGTAGTCGACGCCGTTCATGATGCCGGCGAGGTCCGCCTCGCGGTGGCGCAGGAGGCCCTCCAGCCCCGCGCCGGTCTCGCTGCTCTGCACGATCTCGCGGGCGTAGGTGGCCGAGACGGTGGTCAGCTTCTCCGCGAACACCAACCCTGCCTTCATCAGATTGGTGTTCCCGTAGAACTCCAGCGCGTCGGGGTTGAAGAGGTCCATGGGCAGGCCCAGGTCCGTCATGGCCTCGCGGGGGAAGATGCCCTGGTAGGCGAGGTTGTGGATGGTGAAGACGCAGCGGGCGCGGAAGGGCGCGGGCCGTCCCGCCCAGCCGCGCTTGATGATCAAGGGGACCAGCGCTCCCTGCCAGTCGTGGGCGTGGACGGCGTCCGGGACGAAGTTCTGCTGCCGGGCCGCCTCCAGCGCGCCCGCGCAGAGCAGGCCGAAGCGCTTGTGGTTGTCGCGGTAGTCCTTGCCGCCCTCGCCGTAGAGCTCCTTGCGATCGTACCAGGGGTTCTGCAGGAAGAGGTAACGCAGCCGCTCGGCGGGGACGTGCACGTGCACGTGCGCGCCCGCGTTGAGGTTTGGGAACTGCACCTCCACGCGCCGTCCGGTGTCGCGCAGGCCGAACTGCTGCCCGTCGATCTGGCCGTAGCGCGGGATCACTACCAGGATGTCGTGGCCGCGCGCCGCCAGGGCGCGAGGTAGGGCGCCGATGACGTCGCCCAGGCCGCCCGTCTTCACGTAGGGCGCCGCTTCCGATGCGACGAAGAGGATCTTCACGGAAAGACCTCCGTCTGCCGCAGGAAGGCCGCGGCCTCCTCCGGGGCGGTGGGATTGATGTAGCAGCCGCTGGCCCATTCGAAGCCTGCCTGCTGCGCGAGCACCGGCTTGAGCTCGAGGTGCCAGTGGTACCAGTCGTTGGGAGGCTCGCGGAGCGGCATCGTGTGCAAGTAGAGGTTGTAGGCGGGGTTCTCCAGCGCGACGTCGATCTTTCGCAAGATCGTCCGCAGCGCGTCCGCAAGCGCCAGCAGCTCCTGTCCATTGGCCGACTCGAAGCCCGACCGGTGGATGCGCGGCAGGATCGACAGCTCGAAGGGGCTGCGCGCCGCCCACGGCGAGAGCACGACCACCCTTTCGTCTTCCAGGACCACGCGCGCGCGCTCGCGCAGCTCCTGCGCCAGCACGTCGCAGAAGAGGCACCGCTCCCTGGCCTCGAAGTGCGCGCGTGCGGCCCGCAGCTCGCTGCCGAGGGCCTCTGGCACCAGCGGCAGCGCGATCAGCTGCGAGTGCGCGTGGTGCAGGGTCGCTCCTGCCGGACCGCCGTGATTCTTGAACACGACCATGGCTTTGAGCCGGACGTCGCGGGCGAGGTCGTCCATCCGCTCCTGCCATGCGCGGAATACCTCGGCGATCTGGGCGGCCGGCAGGCTGCTGAAGGTGGCGCGGTGATCGGCCGTCTCGATGACCACCTCGTGCGCTCCCACGCCGGCCATGCTGTCGAAGAGGCCCTCCCCCGCCCGCGAGAGGGTGATCTCGGTGCGCAGGGCGGGATAGCGGTTGGGAACGACCCGCAGGGTCCAGGCGCCGTTCTCGCGACGGGCGAGCACCTCCGGCGGGGTCATCTCCTCGTTCCCGGGGCAGAACGGGCACAC
>DASRTX010000689.1:0-2239 GCA_035655715.1 Myxococcales bacterium
TCCCGCCGCCGCCGAATAGGGCATGCGCTGGAGCGCGTCCTGGGTGGTCTTCGCCGACCAGCGCCGGCCCATCAGGCGCTTCACCGCCACCACCGTGCGCTCCGCGTTGGTGACCGCCTGCCGCCGGGCCAGCGCGCCCACCAGCCGCTTCCCGTTGCGCGCCGTGGCCACCACCGAGGGCGTCAGGCGGTAGCCGCTGCGGTTGGGAATGACGAGTGCCTGTCCTGCCTGCACGGTGGCGCAGACGGAGTTGGTGGTGCCCAGATCGATGCCGATGACCAGCTCTCCCACGACGTGCCTACAGCGCCCGCAAGAGCGCCCTGGCCTCCTTGTCGTCGGGGTTGCCGTTGAGCAGCGCGGTCAGCTCGGTGCGCGCCCGCGCCTTCTGGCCGGTGGCCACCAGGGCGCGCGCGAACATCAGCCGCGCGGGTCCGTCGCCGGGCTTCAAGTCCACCGCGCGGCCGGCCCAGGTGAGAGCCGCGCGCATGTCGGCGTTCTGAAGCGCGCAGCGGGCCGCGCCGGAAGCGGCCGCAAAGCTGGTGGGGTCGTATTGGAACGCGGCCGCGTACGCGGCAACGCCGTCGGCGAAGCGCCGCCGGTCCTCGCGCTCCTTGCCGGAGGCGATGGCCGAGTTGGCCCGCGCCCGTGCCTGCTCGCGCTCCAGCTCGGTCAGCTTGGCGGTGATCTCCTTGCGGTGCGGATCCAGCTCGCGAGCGGCCTGCAGCGCGGCGATGGCGTTGGCGCGCTCGCCGTTGAGCGCGTGCTCCAACGCCTCCTCGTAGAGCTTGCGGGCGGCGCCGATGCGGGCGAATCCCCTGGTGCGCAGCATCCGCTCCCGGCGCTCGCGCTCGCGCCGCTCCTGGTCTGCGCGCGACACCTCGCGGCGCTCGACCGCGGCGCGATCGTCCTGGGAAAGCTCGGCGCGGTGATCGCGATCGTAGGCAGCCCGCGATTCCTCGTCGGAGAGCGCCTGGTACGCCGCGGAGAGCTTCTGGAACCATTTGGAGAGCAAAGGACCGTAGGGTCCGATCTCCTTGCGATACCAGGCGTCGGGGTGGAAGCGCCTGGACTTCTCCAAATACGCGCGGCGAATGTCGGCCCCGTCTGCGCCGGCGGAGATGCCGAGCAGCTGGTAATGCGTCAGCCGCTCCCCCCGCGATTCGAGATCGCCGAGCTCGCGCTGCATGTCGGCCGGAAGGTCGATGTGGCCGCCCGAATCCTGAGCCGCTCCCATGAGCCCCTTGCGTGCGGGCGTTCGGCGCCCACCGCCCAGACAAGATATCTCACCGCTCGTTCTAGGGAAAAGACTTCCTCAGGCCTTCGCGACGGCTTCGGCGAGCACCCCGGCGGCGCGGTCGATCTCGTCGTCGGACACTGTGAGGGGAGGTGCGAGGCGCACCACGCGCTCGCCGATGGCGTTGACCAGGAGCCCCAGCTCCCTGGCCTTGGCAACCACCTTGGGCGCCAGGTCCTCGGAGAGGAGCAGGGCGCGCAAGAGGCCAAGGCCGCGCTCCCCGGAGCTCCGGCCGCCGACCGCCGAAAGGCGCTGCGACAAACGCTCACCCGCCTGCTGCACCCGCTCGACCAGTCCGCCTTCGAGCAGCCCCATGACGGCGCACGCCGCGGCGGTGGCCAGCGGGTTGCCCCCAAAAGTGCTGGCGTGGGTTCCGGGCGTGAAGGACCTGGCGATCTCGTCGCGGGCCAGGAGCGCCCCCAGCGGCATGCCCCCGGCGATGCCCTTGGCCAGGCTCATCGCGTCGGGCTCGATGCGGTCGTGCTGGTGGGCAAAGTATGCGCCGGTGCGGCCCATGCCGGTCTGCACCTCGTCGAGCAGCATCAGGGCGCCGTGCCTGGTGCAGACCTCGCGCACCTTGCGCAGATAGCCGCGGGGCGGCGCCATCACGCCCGCCTCGCCCTGGATGGGCTCCAGGAGCACGGCGCAGGTGCGATCGGAGATCGCCGCCTCCAGCTGCGCTGCGTCGCCGTAGTCGAGGAAGCGGAAGCCTTGCGGCAGCGGCCCGAAGCCCTGCTGGTACTTGGGCTGGCCGGTGGCCGCCAAAGACCCCATGGTGCGTCCATGGAACGAGTTGTGGAAGCAGAGGATCTCCACGCGCTCGGGATGCCCGCTGACCACGTGATGATGGCGCGCCAGCTTGATCATCGCCTCGTTGGCCTCGGTGCCGCTGTTGCAGAAGAAGGCGCGGCGCAGCGCCCCTGCGTGGCGGGTCAACATCTCCGC
>DASRTX010000690.1:0-18426 GCA_035655715.1 Myxococcales bacterium
CTAGGGCGTCAGCGCCGCTTGCCGGACGACATGAGCAACCTCTGGGTTGTGTTTTTCGCCGCGCGGTGCTACCAAGACACGCAACCAAGAGGTTGCGCATGGCCGCTTCCACCGATCGCATCGAGAAGACCGTCGTGCTCCGCGCTCCGCAAGCTCGCGTGTGGCGTGCGATCAGCGACTCCGCCCAGTTCGGCAGATGGTTCGGCGTCGCCTTCGACGGGCCTTTCGTCGCCGGCGCGCGGATGACCGGCCGGATGGTGCCCACCCAGGTCGACGCGGAGATGGCGAAGGCCCAGGAGCCGTACGCAGGCCGGCCGTTCGAGTTCACCATCGACCGCATCGAGCCCATGCGCCTGTTCTCCTTTCGCTGGCATCCCTATGCCGTCGAGCCCGACTTCGACTACTCGCGCGAGCCGATGACGCTGGTCGTGTTCGAACTGGAGGAGGTGGCGGGAGGGACGAAGCTGACCATCACCGAATCCGGATTCGATCGCATCCCGCTCGAGCGGCGCGCCAAGGCCTTCACCAGCAACCAGCAGGGGTGGGCGGCGCAGACGCGGCTCCTCGAGAAGTACCTCGCCGGCGCCGGGCAGGGGTGAGGTCTGCGCATGGTCGCCTCGCGCTCGCGCACGCCGAATCTCGCCGGAGCGGCGCCAATGTTCGCGGCGCTCGGCGACGAGACCCGCCTGCACCTCATCGCCCGGCTGTGCACGCGCGGCCCCCAGTCGATCGTGCGCCTGACCGACGGCGCCAGGGTCTCGCGCCAGGCGGTCAGCAAGCACCTGCGTGCGCTCGCGGACGCCGGACTGGTCCGGAGCACGCGAGAAGGCCGCGAGCGCATCTGGGAGATCCGGCCCAGGCGTCTGGGCGAGGCACGCCAGTACCTCCACCAAATCTCCGATCGCTGGGATCAGGCCATCGCCCGGCTCCGCGCCCTGGTGGAGAGCGAAGAGCCGTAGCGGGCTAGAGCGGCCGGATCTGCACCTTGCGCCACTTGATCCCGCCGCCCTGCACGCCGTTGACGCCCGGACCGTACTGCAGCGCGAACGGACCTGCCGCGTGCTTGCCGTCCTGCACGCTGACGGTCTGCGCGCCGTTCAACTTCACGGTCAGCTGCTGCCCGCGAGCCATCACCTCATACGTGTTCCACTTGCCGCCGGCCTTGTTGGCCAGCGGCACCGGCACCGCCGCGACGTTGACGATGGCTCCCGTGCCGTATTTCGGCTCCGGCCGGATGTCCCAGATGTTCGCCTCGTAGCAGAACTCGGAGGTGATCTTCTGCGCGTCGTTGCAGCGGAAGTAGATGCCGCTGTTGGTGTCGGCCTCGGCGTAGAACTCGGCGCGGATCTCGAAGTCCTGGTACGACCGCTTCGAGACCAGGTAGCCGCCCTTGCCGGCGTCGGCGACGATGGCTCCGCCCTCGACGCGCCAGTTGGCGTCGCCGACGCGGTTCCAGTTCTCCAGCCCCGCCTCTCCGTCGACCAGGGTTTCCCAGCCGCTGCTGCTGCCGCTGCTGCTGCTGCCGCCCATGCCGCGCGACTGCGCGCATGCGAAGAGGGCGGTGGCCAACATCAATGACGAACGCTTCATGGCACCTCCGGCCGTGGAATGATCTCGCGAATCTTAAATCATCCCGGGGCGACGTTGATAGTCCGCTCCCGCCGGCACGCTGGACACCGCGGCCGCCGGCGCGTATTCAAGCGGGGCTCCCCTGAGGCGGATCGAGCATGGCGACCGTTGGGCTGATCGGCGGACTCGGACCGGAATCCACGGTCGACTATTATCGGCGGATCATCCAGGGCTGGCAGCGGCAGGATCCGGAGAGCTCTCCTTCGATCGTCATCGACAGCCTGGACGTGCAGCGAGGCCTTGCGCTGGTGGCCAGCGATCGCCTGGGGCTCGCCGAATACCTGTTCGCTTCCGTGCGCCGCCTGGCGGCAGCCGCGGTGGACTTCATCGCCCTGACCGCCAACACCGGCCACCTCGTCTTCGACGAGCTGGCGGCGCGCTCGCCCGTGCCGTTGCTGAGCATCGTCGAGATCTGCGCCGCCGAGGCGAAGCGCCGCGGGCTGAAGCGGCTGGGCCTGTTGGGCACGCGATTCACCATGGAAGCCGGATTCTATCCGGCGGTGTTTTCGAGGCACGGGATCGAGGTCGTGCCGCCCACCACCGCGGAGCGATTGGTGGTCCACGATCGATACGTGGGCGAGCTGCTCAAAGGCGACTTTCGCGACGAAACGCGGCAATGGATGATCGGGCTGATCACGCGCCTGCGCGAGCAGGAAGACATCGACGGGATCATCCTGGGCGGGACCGAGCTGCCGCTGTTGCTGAGGACGGAGACCATCGCCGGCTTGCCGACGCTGGACACCACGGCGCTGCACGTGGACGCCATCGTCGACCGGCTGCGCAGCGCGTAGTTCCATACCCTGGCAGTTCGGAGGAGCGCATGGCTGCTGCCCTGTCGAGGCGTGGATTCGCCAGATTGCTGGGGGCCGGAGTGGCGGCAGCGGCGCTGCGCCCGGCAGGAGGGACGGCTCCTGCCGCATCCGCTCCGCTGCGGCTGTCCGGCAACGAGAGCCCGTATGGTCCCTGCCCTGCCGCGCTGGAGGCCATTCGCGCCGCGACCGGCGGCGCCTGGCGCTATCCGGACGAAGCGATCGACGGACTGCGCTCCGATCTCTCCCGGATGCATGGCGTACCACGCGATTGGATCCTGATCGGCGACGGGTCGAGCGAGATCCTCAAGCTGGCCACCAGCGCGTTCACCGGGCCGGGGCGCAATCTGGTGATGGGCGACCCGGCCTTCGAGGCGCCGGGCAGGTACGCCGAATCCATCGGCGCGCAGGTGGTGCGCGTTCCGCTCGACGGCTCTTTCGCGCACGATCTTTCGCGCATGTCGCCCGCGGATGCAGGCCTCGTCTACCTCTGCAATCCGAACAATCCCACCGCCAGCGTCACGCCCAGGGCGCGGATGCGGACCTTCGTCGAGTCGGCGCGCACCGCGGTGCTGGTGGACGAGGCGTACCACCACTACGCGGACAGCGCCGACTACGAGAGTGTCGTGCCGCTGGTGAAGGCGCAGCGGAACCTGATCGTGGCGCGCACCTTCTCCAAGATCCATGGACTTGCCGGCGCGCGGCTGGGCTACGCGATCGCACAGCCGGAAGTCGTCAAGGCGCTGGCCGCGCATGCGGCCTGGGATTCGGTGAACGTCTTCGCCATCGCGGCGGGGAGGGCCAGCCTCGCTTCTCCGTCGTGGCAGGAGCGCATTCGCAAGCGCAATGCCTCCACCCGCGCGCACGTCGTCGCCGAGTTGGGCCGACGCGGATTCGAGGTGATTCCGTCGCAGGCGAACTTCGTCATGATCGACACGCGGCGGGAGGTGAAGCCGCTCATCGCCGCGTTGAACGACCGCGGCGTGCAGGTGGGGCGCCTCTTCCCCACCCTGCCTCACCACCTGCGCGTCACGCTCGGCACTCCCGAGCAGATGGAGCGATTCCTCTCCGTCTTTGCGGCGCTGGCCGCGTAGCCAGCGCCGCTCTGGAGCGGAATCGCAACCGCACTACTTGGCGAACACGAGCCGCTTGACGCGGCCGCACTGCCCGCCGCTCTGGCCGTCGAGCCGGTACTGCCCCGGCCAGGACACTTCCACGGCATAGGCCGGCGAGTCGGTGGCGGCGACCGCCAGGCTGGTGCCGAGGGGACCCACCACCGGAATCAGCGAGACCGCCTGGCCGAGCGTGTTCGCGGCCGGATCAAATCCGGAGAGCAGCGCGTTGCCGAACTCGGGCACGGGGATGGTGATGGTGTGCGAGGTGAGGGAAGCGCCCCACGAAAGGCTGAGGGAGCTGACGGCACCCAGGCTCGAGCCCTCGGGGGGGTCGGCGGTGATGGTTTCGTCGCCCGCGCAGGGGAGGACCAGAAGGCGGGAAACCCCGGCGGACGCGCTGCTGGCCGAGAGCGTCAGCTGGCCGTTGGTGACCTGCGGCTGCGGCCCTGCCGGATCGACGCGATAGAACTCGCCGTTGAGCGCCGGATCGCGGATCAGCGCAACGCCGTTCGCCGTGACCACCGTGTCGTTGGGCGGAGCGAAGCTGCCGGCGCTGATGGGGCCAAGAGTCACCACCACGAACCCGGAGAGGGAGACCTCGCCCTGGGCGGGGCTGGGGTTGAAGAAGAGGTTGTTGGCGCCCATCTCGAACCGGCCGGCGCCACCGCCGCCCCCACCACCGCCGCCTCCACCACCCCCGCCGCCGCCACCGCCGGGGGCGCCTTTCGCGGCGCTGTCGCGGGCACCTTGGCCGAGCGCGCCCGGCTCCATGGAACCGCAGGCAAAAAACGTGAGGGCAAGCATCGACGCGGTCAGGTTTGTTTTCATCGCTGGGGAAAACCCGAGGGTTCCGCGCGGCGGGACATCTTTCTGCGGCACGTCTGGCATGGGCAGAAACCTCCCTTGTTCCGGCATCTTAGTACCGAACGATGACGGTGTCACGTCACTGCCGCGGTGCGTCCAACTTCACCGTTTTGTCGAAAGCGCGGCGTGATATGCGGGCGGCGTGAGCGATCCGCTGATCCAGGACGTCTCCGACACCGCCTTTTTCGTGGCCCACTACCGCGCGGTGGAGGGGCAGCGTCGCGACGCGCTCTTTCACGATCCATTGGCGGCGCGCCTCGCGGGGGAGCGCGGCCGCCGCATCGGCGAGAGCATGGACAAGGCGCTGATGGGAGGCTGGTCCATCGCCATCCGCACCGTGATCATCGACCGGTACATCGCCGACGCCGTCGCGGAAGGCGTCGACGCCGTGTTGAATCTCGGCGCCGGCCTGGACACCCGTCCGTACCGGATGGATCTGCCACCCTCGCTGCGCTGGACCGAGGTGGACTTCCCTCGCGTCATTGACCTCAAGGAGAAAGTTCTCGCCGGCGAGACGCCGCGCTGCCGCTTGACGCGCGTGAAGCTGGACCTGGGGGATACCGCTGCCCGCCGCGCGTTCTTTGCCGGCGTCGCGGCGAAGAAGCTGCTCGTGCTCACCGAAGGCGTCACGCCGTACCTCACCAACGAGCAGGTGGCCGAGCTCGCCGCTTCGCTGAGGGAACTGGGCGCGGCTTACTGGATCGTCGACTATTTCGCTCCGGGCGTGATGGCGATGCGCCGCCGCACGGGCCTGACCCGGCATCTGACCAACGCGCCCTTCCGATTCGACCCCGCGGACTGGTTCGCCTTCTTCGAGAAGGCCGGCTGGCGCTGCAAGCAGGTGCGCTACATCATCGAGGAAGCGGCGCGCCTCAAGCGTCACCCGAGACCCAGCCTGGTCCTCCTCGGGCTCGTCGTGCGGAGCTTGTTCATGAGCAGGGAACGGCGCGCCGCCGCGCGGAGATCCATGGGTTTCGCGCTGCTCGAACCAGCCTAGCGGGTTATTTCACCTGCGAGAGCGAGGGCAGCCGCGCAGCTTCCTGCGCAATCTGTGGCGCATCGGGAGGCTGCAGCAGATCCTGTCGCCGCGAGAGGGTATTCACCAGCGACCCCATCGCCCCCTCCATGGCGCCCAGCCTCGTCTCCAGGGCCTGGATCCGCGCCTGCGCGTCGCGGCCGTGCAACTCGGCCTCGAGCTCCAGCTCCCGCGTCCTGAGCTTGAAGTGCTTGGTGAGGAAGACGAGCGTGACCGGAATGGCGCCGCAGGCGAGCACGCCGAGAAAAGGCCCCAGGACCTCGCTGATGGCCTTGGCGAAATTCGGATCCATGGCCGCATTGTACGGGCGGCACGGGGCCGTATTCCAGTCGCCGATCAAGATCGCCTTCGCGCGCACTCCGCGGAACGGCTCAGCCCGCGCAGACGACGTGGACATCGATCTTGTCCCCGAGGTCCAGCTTGCACTGGTTCTGGAACTTGATCTGCGCCTGCCTGCCCAGGCGCGGAGGCGAATAGATCGCGTCGACGGTGGATTGATCGGCCGCCCCCTCCAGGCCGACGCTGCAGGGCACTGCCGCGCCAGAGGTCTTGGTGAGCCCGACCACCAGCATCCGCCAGTCCGCAGGCGCGCCCTGGAGCGGCAAGGTGGAGGGCGTCAGCGACGCGGCGAGGCGGGTGAGCGAGTCGTGGAAGCTGGCATCGCAGATCGAACCGATCAACATCCGCGAGGGCCCCAACGCGGTGGAGAGCGCGGCAAACCGGTCCGCTTCGTCGAAGGCGGTGGAGCAGCCCCTGTTCGAGCAGATGGCGGCGTCGCCGCACGAGGGAACCAGCGTGGCGGGATCGAATCCGCCGATCACGCCCACCGCCACGTCGCGCAGTTCGCCGCCCACCGGCCCGAGCAGGAAGGCGGCGAAGTCGTCCACGGTGTCGAGCACGGGTGGGGTGGCGTTCTTGATCGCCTTGTCGTGGCACTGGTTGTTGGAGGTGGCACGCGGGTCGGCCGAATCCGAGCAGTCGTCCTCGTCGGTGAGGAAGACCACCGCCAGCCGCGCGCCGTCGCGCAGGAAGCCGGCGTTGGCGTCGAGCAGGCGATCGGAGAGAGCCAGACGGGCGGCGCGGAAGGGTTGCTCCTTGCCGCTGCCGTCGAGTCCGACGTGCACGTTCGCCTTGAAGTCGTTGACCAGCGTGGGCGAGCCCTTGTCGAGGACGCGCTTGCCGCCCCAGCCGCCGGCGCTGGCGTAGAGCGCGGGGTCGTAGACCAGCGCGCCGGGGATGGCGTTGCCGCTGGCATCGGTCTTGACGGACACCAGCGCGCCCGCTGGATAGGGAACGCCGCTCGACGGCCCTGTGGGGTAGCTCTTGCCGGTGGTGGAGGTCACGGCGAACTCCTCGACCGAGGTGTTGGTGACGCCGATGCGGAAGTCGTGCTGCACCGGCGAGGCCACCAACGTGTCGATGAAGGCGCCCAGGTTGGCGGCCAGGTTCGCCTGCTCTTCGCTCATCGAGCCGGAGTCGTCGATGACGAAGAGGATGTCGGTCTGCACCGAGGAGGGAACCAACTGCGTCGTCTGGCAGCTGGTCAACGCGTCCGCAGGCGGCGTGTCGCAGGCGGGGCAGCCGGGCAGCGCCGCCAGCAGGGCCAGTGTGATCATGCGCCGGATCATGAGGCGAGCCTCTCTCCCTTTTGCCGTGCCAGTCCCTCGAGCTCCTCGGCCGCCGCCGTGCGCGCTTCCGCGCCGGCCGCCGGATCGCGCAGCGCCGAAGCAGCCGCCAGCACCGCGGCCCGCTCCCGGGCTTCGCGCTCGCGCAGCGCATCCACCATGGCGGCCACTTCCTTGCCCAGCCCGACCAGCAGATCGCGTGGCCGGAGCGGACGGGCGGGCGCGAGTTTGCCCTCGCCCACCTGCCGGCAGATGCGCCCGAGCGCGAAGGCCGGACCGGCGATGCGATGGCTGAGCACGACCGCGCTGCCCGACAGGCAGACCAGCGCGCACGCGAGCACCACGGCGACGAGCACGACGCGCGAGCGATCCTCGCGGGCCAGCGCGAGCGCGATGGCAGAGCCTTCGGGATCGCCCAGCGCGATCACCCGGCTGGTCTCCTGCCATGCGCGAAAGAGGAGGAAGCCGAGGCCGAGCGAAAGGGCGGCGCTGGCCGCGAGCAGCCAGCTCGCCAGCCGCAGCTGGAGCGGCGCATCGAGCAGGTAGTTGCGCAGGCGGCGCGGCTGTCGGCCGGCGGCGGCGAGAGCTGGAGCGGTGGCGGCTGCGTGCTGCATCTCTACCTCTGCCCCCGCTTGCTCGCGAGGTTCTGGCACACGCCCCGCGTGGCAGTGTCGACCACCCTGGCGGAGGTGGCCGCACGCCGTTCCTCGGTGAGGGTTCCGGTGAGTGTGGCGCGGGCGCTGCCCTCCATCGTCTCCACGTGTCCGTCGCCGTCGAGGATCAACAGCGAGATGGTGGCGGCCACTGCGGAGCCGCCCAGGTCCACCGCTACGGTCGGCTTGAGGCGCAGCTCGCCGGGTTCCCCGACCGCGAAGCCCAGCTCGCGCAGCCGGCTGGAGAGCGAAGTCCAGACCGCGTCGCGGGCGGCGGGCGTCCCCGCGGGCTCGTCCACGATCGCCGCCACCGGCCCCAGGGCATCGAGCGCTTTGGAGGCGGCGGAACGCACCGCCTGGTCGGGATCGCTCTCGCGCGCCGCCAGGAGAGTTGGGCGCGCCGCGCGGGCGTGGAGCCTGCCCAGCGCGCCTGCTGCCGCGATGCGGACGGCCGCGGAGTGGTCGCCGACGAGGGCCTGTCTGAGCAAGGGCATCGCCAGAAGCGAGCCGCTCTGGCCGAGAACGACGGCTGCCTGCGTCCGGACCTTGAGCGAGGGATCGTGCTGCAGCGCCCGGATGGCTGCATCGACCGGCGATGCCGCGAGCACCGGCAAGGCGATCGCGAGCAGCGTCAGGAAAGCGGGGCGGCCGAGGGGCGTCAAGGCGACTCTTCGAGCACGGTGAAGACCACACGGCGGTTCTTGGCGCGTCCGAGCGCGGTCGCATTGGAAACGATGGGTTGCTCGAATCCGTAGCCCGCCGGGATCAGGCGCGGCTGCGCGATGCCCTTGCCGATGAGATACCGCACCACCGAGGCCGCCCGCCGCGCCGAGAGCTCCTTGTTGTAGGCGGCGTTTCCCACGTTGTCGGTGTGACCCTCGACGCGGATGCGCTGCAGCTCGTGGTGCTGGTCGAGAATCTTCACCACCTGGTCGAGGAGGGGGAACGACTCGCTGCGGATGGTGTCCTTGCCGGTGTCGAAGTGGATGGAGTCGTTGAGCAGGATGCGGCTGGCGCCGAACTCCACCAGCGCTTCGTTGGCCTCCAGCGGACAACCGTCGTTCTCGGCGGGGCCCGGCTGGTTGGGGCACTTGTCCTCGCGGTTGGGGATTCCGTCGCCGTCGTCGTCGGGGCAGCCGTCCAACTCGGGCGCGCCGGGCTGCTCGGGACAGAGATCGTCTTCGTCGAGCACGCCGTCGCCGTCCCGGTCCAGGAGCGGTCCCACGAAGGCAGCGTGTGCGGCGGCCGAGGGGATGCTCCAGCTCACGCCGAAGAAAGCGCTCCACCGCTCGTGCCCGTAACCCGCCGGTCCCAGACCGAACCCGGCCCCCGTTTCGAGCGAGACCCGCGGCGTGAGGAAGGCGCGCAGGCCGGCGCGCGCCGAAAGGGGCGCCCGATAGCGGTCGCTGGCGAGATTCTCCCCTCGCGGCAAGCCGCCGTTCAACTCGGCGATGGCCTTCCACTGGTTGAGCAGCTTGACCTTGGGCAGGTCGACGGTGCCGCCCAGCGCGTAGACGAATCCGTCGTGCACCACCAGCTGCGCATACTGGCCCTGCCCGCGGATCGCGTATCCGGCCTGGCCATCGAGGCGCAGGCGGCCGAACCTCCTCGTCACCACCACCGACGGCACCGCGGAGAGGCCGTCGCTCATGAAAGCCTGGTCGTTTCCGGTGGGCAGCCGCAGATCCACCATCGCCGCCACGCCCACCGGCCAGCGATTGGCGTCGAGCAAGGGTAGCTTGGCCCCGAGCCGCAGATCGCCCAGCGTGGTGGAGGCGACGTCGGCGACCAGCGGGCCCGACACTCCCTGGCTGGTGAGCAGCGAGAAGTCGCTCTTCTGCCAGAGGGCCACGGGGAGGTTGGCAGAGAGCTCCATCCAGCCCAGGGACCAGCCGCCCAGCAAGTGAAGCACGCCGCGCGAGGAGAGCAGATCCTGCCGTTGGCCGCCCTGGTCCAACACGAGGAGCCCGTCCGAGACGTCGAAGAGGGAGGTGAAGCGCAGCGTGCCCCGCTCGGCGGCGCCGGCGGTCTCGGTGGTGAAGCCGCCGTCGAGGGAGAGCGCGGGCCTCGCCGGGTTGGGATCGAACTGGCGGCGGGTGGGATCGTCAGCCGCGGCCGCGCTGCCGGCGATGGCGAAGGAAGCGGTGAGGAGCAGCGCGAACCGCGGGAGCATGGCACGAGCCTAAACCAGTTTCTTCAATAGGCAATTACCTTTCTGCAGAGTGGACTTCGAGGGGGTTTGATTACCCGGTAAGGAAATCGGCTACCAACGACGCCACCGACGCAGCTTGTTCCACCATGCGGACGTGGTCGGTGTCGGGCAGCACCGCCAGACGCGCGTTCCCCAGCAGGCCCTGCATCTGTGCGGCGTGCTCGACGTGGACGATGTCCCTGTCCCCGAGCAAGAGGAGCGTGGGCTGCTTCAGGGACCGGATCTGCTCCCGCGTCCAACCCTTGAAGTTGCGCATCCGCTGCACGCTCTTGTCGAAGAACAGGGGCAGTTGCTCCGGATGCGGCGCGGCCGCGAGATAGGCCTGCTTCAGCTCGGCAGGCATGTCCTCGATCTTCGCGGTTTCGAAGGACTGCCAGAAGCGCGGATCCGCGCCCTCGCGGCTGTACATCATCGATTCCAGGACCAGGCGGTTCACCACTTCCGGGTGCGAGAGCGCGATCTGCAACGCGATGTGCCCGCCGTTGCTGTAGCCGAACAGGTCCGCGCGTGAGATCCCCAGATGACGCAGCAGGGCGACGGCATCCTCCGCGGATTGCTCGAACGAGAACGGGCGATCGACGTCCGCGGTGTGCCCGTGGCCCTGCTGCTCGAAAGCGACGATGCGGCGGTCTTTAGGCAACAGCGGAAGCAGCTTGCCGAACGAGGTCTGGATGGTGGAGCCGCCCCCGTGGAGCAGGACCAGCGGCGAACGCGCAGCGTCGGCGGGCCCGCGAATCTCGTAGTAGATGCGCAGCCCATTGACCGGCGCGTATCCGCTCTGCGCTGGCGCGGCGCTCATCGCCCTTCCTCCTCGGGCTTCCAGTAGCGATACCCGTTGGAGCGGAAGGGGAGCTTCAGCTCCGCGCAGATCTCCGCGAGCACGTCTGGCGTATAGAAGTAGTTGCGCACGCGGCTCAGCTTTGCTCCATCGGTGTCGATGCGCGTGATGGCCCGCACCGCCTCTCCGTCCGCATGCGCATACCAATGCACGGAGATCCATTCGCCGCGGTGCTGGCGCAACTCCACCCGCGGGCTCTGCGCCAGCGCGCCCTGGAAGAACTGGGGGTCCAGTCCGTCGAGCCGCACAGGATCGGCCATCCGCCGGGTACCGAACAGCATTCCCTGGAAGACTCCGCGGCGGGCCGCCTCGGGGCCGACTTCCGCGTGCACCCGCACCACCTCGATCTCGGCGGTCTCGAGGAGGAGCGCCGTGAGCCGATCCAGATCCGCCGCATTGAAGGCGGCGCAGAACTCGTCGAGAACCGGCGGTCGGGGCGGCGCCTCCTCGCGCTCCTCGGGATCGACGAGCTTGCCCCGGCCCCGGTGCAGCGCGGATTTGACGGTGCCGGTGCTGGTGGACAGCGCCTCGGCGATCTCCTCCAGCGTGAAGTTGAACGCCTCCTTCAACACCACGGCAGCCCGCTCTTGCGGAGAGAGCCGGGAGAGCAGCGTTCCTGCCGCCTCGCGAACGTCGCGCGGCTCGCTGAACGAGGCGCTTTCGGGCAGTGCCCCGGTGTGGGAACGCGCCGCGCGCGCCCGGTCGATCCAGAGGTTGGAGGCGACCCTGAAGAGCCATGCGCGCGGGTTGGGCGGCGGCTCGTTCATGCAGCCCAGCTTCGCAAAGGCGCGGAAGAGCGAGTCCTGCGCCAGGTCGTCGGCGTCCCAGGGACTGCGCGTGAGGTGCCTGCAGTACCTGTACAGCTCGGGCCTCAGTGGCTCGAAGAGATCGAGGAAGCGGTGCCATGACGCTTGCAAGTCGCGGCGGAGGGAATCGGTCCGTCCGGGTGCGTTGGTGGTCATGCCTGGGAAACGTAAGACGCTGCCGGAAGGATAGCGCGGCTGGCGCGGCCCGTCCGACTATCGCGCCGCGCCTGGCCACCAGCGCCACGTGCAGGTGTGCCCGCCGATGGTGTCGTTGGTTCGCTCCATCGCGGCGGGGAGTTGCTGGATGATGGTGCCGTCCGCCGCCAGCCTCAACTCGAGCGTGTCGCACGCCCCAAAGGCGACGGCGTAGTCGGTCGCTCCGCACGCGGTTCCATCGGGGGCCAGCATCTCGACCCGCTGCGTGCAGGCGACGCCGCGCCCTCCCAAGGGCAGCACGGCGTAGGCCTTTCCGCCGCGCGCGATCTGCAGCTTCACGTCGCGGCGCGAGGCCATCCAGGCCGGCGCCGGCTTGGGCTCCACGCTTCCGCTCTCCAGCACCACGAGCGCCTGCGCATGGGTGGTCCCGTCCATCCGGCGCACGAGCACCCCGCCGCCGATCAGCGCGGCCGTCTCGAACCAGGTCGAGGGGCCTGCGGAGAACCCGGCCAGGAGCACGAACTCGCCGGTGAGCGCGCCGCCGTTCCGGTCGAACCACTGCGCGGAGATGCCGTTGTGGCCGAAGCGCCGGGCGCCGTCGGTGATCACCAGCGCACGCCCGAGCACGTCCACCCCCAGGCCGAACACCGTCCCCGACGAGGCCAGTGGCGCGGGTCCCCAGCGCACCGCCGGCGAGGCCGCCCCACCCTGGTACATGAGGGCGGCATGGACCGCCGGATCCGACGGCCCCATCGCCAGATCGCCCGCGAAGAGGACACCGCCGTTGGGGTCGGCGGCAGCGGGCAGGTTGAGCTGTGCCGAGTGGTTGGCGAGGAAGCTCTGCCCGGCGGCGTTTCCCGCCGACTGGAAATTGGAGATCATCTGTCCGTATCGGACGGCCCACTCCGGACCGAGGTATGGCCTTCCGCTCACCACCGAGACGCCGGCCGGCTGCTGGAGCGGGAACCCGAACATCGACGTGGCGCCCTGGTTCAGGATCGTTCCCGACGCGCTCACCAGCGTCACGCCGTCGCCGTGGGCGCCGTTGACGACGAAGGCCAGCGTCCCGGACGCATCGCCCGCAGCCGCACCACAAGAAAACGGAAGCATCTGCGGCGGCTGCACGAACTGCAGCATCGATGTCGCGTCCGGCGGCGCGATTCCCGCGCAGCTCGAGGCGGGCGGCGCCGGGAGCGATCCGGCGCTGTCTGAACCCACGCCTTGCGATGCGGGCGCGGCCGCGTCCCTGCTTCCACATGCGATGGCGCCGACAAACACGCCAAGCGCCCACAGCCGATGCGGCATGGTTCCCCCTTGGCCGAGTTCCCCCACGGGGAGCGTGGGCATCTGCGCTCGCTGTCGCACGCTGCAACCGTCCGGCACCGGGTGGAGGGAGACCGGCCAGGCGGCAGCCAGTAAATGTCGATTCGTTTCGGCATGTGGCGAGCTGAATCGGCCGGGTGCGGGCCCGTCGAAATCGTATGGACATCTCCCGTGGCGCCTGGGCAGCCCTCGCTCTGTTGGCCGCAGTCCCGCTTGCCGCTCGTGCGGACGAAGAGCCGGCGCTCGACGCGAGAGCGGCCGGGTCTCCCGGTCAATCCGACTTCACGCGGCGCGGATGGTCTCCCCGATACGATCCGCGCTATCAGCCCGAGGCGCGCCAGGGACTCCTCGTCTCGTTCGGTCTGGGCGGCGGCTCGCTCTACCTCTCCAATCAGGGGCCGGCCCGGTTCGGCGCGGCCGATCTGGATCTCCGCCTCGGTTACGGGTTCTCCGATCGCTTCCAGATGTTCATGGACTTCAACGTGGACGCGGGGAGCACGTACCAGGGCGTGAGCGCGGGTACCTGGACCTGGACGGTGCGCGGGCAGACCCTGCTCGCGGGCGACCGCGCGGGCAACGGCCTCAACGTGAACTTCGGTGTGGGCTTCGGCGGGCTCACCGAAGACCCGGGCTCCGGCCGATCCGCGGGACCCACCGGGTTCGCGCTCGCCGGCGGACTATCCTACGACGCCCGCGTCACGCCGTGGTTCGCCGTCAGCCCCGAATTCTTCGTCACCTGGCACGAAGTTCCCAACCTCCCGGGAGTCGCCGACGACGTCTCCAGCATCTACGGCGTCCGCGTGAATCTGTTGTGGTACCTCCATTAGTTCCTCGCGTGGGTCTTTGGTCCCATTGTTCCCCTCCGGGCGGGCGGGCATGAGCGAGGCAGCTCGGAGGAACCGATGATGCGGGCAGACCTGCGCGGGTTGTTGGCGGCGATTTGGGCGGGCGCGGTGACGGCGTCAGGCGCCGCGCAGGCCGACTCTGCCTGCATTCCCGACGGGCAGCGATACTGCTCGGCCATTCCCATCGGCGACGGACGGATCCTCACCTGTCTACAGTCGCGCTGGAAGGATCTCTCCAGCTCGTGCCAGCAGGAGATCCAGAACATCCAGAACCGCTCGCGGGAGATCAACGCCGCCTGCGCCAACGACGTCTGGCAGTACTGCCGGGACGTCGCGCCCGGCGCGGGCCGCATCCGCGTCTGCCTCTGGTCGCGCTGGAACGACCTCTCCTCGACCTGCCGCGACAAGGCGGCGGAGGTGGCGGAGAAGACCGAGGCGCTCCAGCAACAGTGCGCCGCCGACATGGAACGCGTCTGCCCCGGCATGAAGCCCGGGGGCGGGCTGATCTACATGTGCCTCAAGGCGCAGGAGAGCAGGATCTCCAGCGGGTGCCGTTCGGCGCTGCGCTGAGCTTCACAACCCCAGCTCGCGCGCGACCTCGCCCTTGACCTTGACGAAGGCGGTCCAGTCCGCCTCCACCACCGCCGCATGGTCCTTGGCGAAGGCGACCGCGGCCTCGGCCGCCGCGCGCGGATCCCAGTCGGCATCGAGCAGGGCAGGCGCGTTGACGCGGCAATGGAGGCGCGCGAGCACCTCTCCGCACTGCCGCGAATAGGCGGAGAGCTGCTCGCTGCTGGCATCTGCGAACCGCGAACAGCTCAGCTTCTCTTCCGCCGGCTCGAGCTCGCGGACCAGGACGGGCACCTTGCCGAGGTGCGCACCGGCCGCGCGGGGCCAGGGATCGCCCTGCATCCTGCGCAGGGCAGCGGCCTGCACCCGCGCCCGCTGCGTGAGCGGCCCCTGGTGGGCGCGGGCGACGTCG
Source organism: Myxococcales bacterium (assembly GCA_035655715.1). Classification (GTDB taxonomy): domain Bacteria; phylum Myxococcota; class Myxococcia; order Myxococcales; family 40CM-4-68-19; genus 40CM-4-68-19. The sequence goes on from DASRTX010000690.1 coordinate 14,894, forward strand.
ATGGCACTCCGCTGGGCCTCCTTGAACTCGAGGATGGTCCGCTGATCTCCGCTGCCCAGCAGCGCCGCGAAGCGGAGCCTGCCCAGCGAACCGGTGCCCTTGAACCGGTAGGCGACGTCGAGCAGCTCCCAATCCTTGCCCAGCGGCTGGGCCTTGAGCTGCTTCAGCTCCTCGGCGTATTCCGCCAGCCCTGCCGCAACCCTGTCCGCCCAAGGCTTGGCCGCGTGCGCAAACTTCGGCGGATCCCCGTCTTCGCCGAATCGGCGGTGTCCCTTGCCGGGCGCCGCCTTGGCCACCAACTCGGCCTGCGTCCTGCGGCCCTTCTCGCGCAACAGCTCCTCCAGCCACCCGTCGGCCTTGTCCACGCCCCAGGCAGCGATGGGGAAGCGTCCGCCCAGGCGGCCCATGCACTCCGCCCACGTACCCGCGATCAGCCGGGCGGCGGCCATCCGCGCGCCGCGGTCCAGGCGCGGCAGCAACATCGCGCTCGTGCACAGGCGTCGCACGTCGAGATCGAGGGGCCCGCATGCCACCTCGTCGAAGTCGTTGACGTCGAAGCAGAGCCCGCCGCTGGCTCCGCGGTAGACGCCGAAGTTCTCCAGGTGCAAGTCGCCGACCACGAGCCCTTCGGGAGCGGAGCAAGGGGCGCCGGCCACGCGCCGCTGCAGCAGATCCGTCGCCATCAAGTGGAAGGTGCCGCGCAGGAACGGGAAAGGTCCCGCGGCCAGCGCTTCGATCCTTCGCCTGAGCGCCTCGGCCGTCAGCTCACGGCCGGGATCGGTCTCGTGGACGACCCGGTGCTCCTCGTCGCGGACTGGCTTGCAGGCGGCGACGATCTCGGCGACCGGATCCCTTGATCGGGCCATCGTTGCCTCGAGCACACCCTGACACACCGGGCGGAGGCGCGCCACTGGCGCTACCTCCAATCCGCGCGGCCGGGACGATGTCACTCCGCGCGGAGCGCGATGACCGGGTCTACCTTGACCGCCCGGCTGGCCGGCAACAGGCACGCCGCCACCGCCACCGCGGCGAGCAGCAGCGCGAGCAGCGCATAGGTCGACGGGTCGGTCGCGCTGATCCCGTAGAGGAATCGCGACATCAGGCGCGAGAGCGCGAACGCGCCCAGAAGGCCGACCGCGATCCCCACGGCCGCGAGGCGCGTTCCCTGTCCGAGGATCATCCGCAGCACCGCCGCGCGCTCTGCCCCGAGCGCCATGCGGATGCCGATCTCGCGCGTGCGCTGCTCCACCGAGTAGGACATCACGCCGTAGATCCCCACCGAGGCGAGCAGCAGCGCGACCACGGCGAAGATGCCGAGGAGGAGGAGCATCAGCCGGCGATCGCTCATCGAGTCCGAGACCACCTGCTCCATCGACTGCTGGCTGTAGACCGGTTGCAGCGGATCGATCTCCTGCACCGTGCGACGGACGGCTGCCGCCAGCGTCATCGGATCGCCTGCCGTCCGCACTGCCAGGATGGCCTGGACGGCGAACTGCGGGAAGAGCTTCCCCAGCCTGTCGTGCTCCACGTAGTACCCGCTGTCCACCGGACCCTTGCCGTCGAGCGAGTAGTTCTCCACGTGGCCCACGACGCCGACGATCTCCAGCGGCGCCATGAAGGGTTGGTTGCCCGCCATCCGGCGGCCCACCGGATCCGCGTTGCCGAACGCTCGCCGCGCCATGCGATCGTCGATGATGGCCACGTCGCGCCCGCGATCCGCCTCGGTGAAATAGCGGCCATGGATGAGGGGGATGCGAAGCGTTTCGAAGTAGCCCGCCGTCACCGGGTAGATGCTGGCATGGGCCCACTGGTTGCGGTCGGGCGGCTCGAGGCCCTCGAACGCATAGGAGGTGTCGGCCGTGCCCAGGATCGGCATTCCCGCGGCGACGGCGGCGGATTCCACCCCGGGGACGAGCGCGACGCGCCGGCGAAGCTCCTGGAGAAATTTGGTGATCGAGGCGCCGTCGCGGTATCGCGCGGCAGGGAGCGCGATCTGGGTGGTGAGGAGGTGCGCGGCGTCGAAGCCCGGGTCCACCCGCGTCAGCCGCGCGAAGCTGCGCAAGGTCAACCCGGCGCCGACCAGCAGCATCATGGAGAGCGCCACTTCCGCGACGATGAGCGCTCCGCGCAGGCGCGCATGCGCTCCGGCCGCCCGCACTTCTTTGAGCAGTGTGTGGATGTGCGGATTCGAAGCGCGCACCGCCGGGTAGATGCCGAATCCGACGCCGGTGACGAGCGCCACCCCCACGGTGAAGGCGAGCGCCAGCGCGTCCAGGCGCACGTCCTTGCCGCGCGGCAGGTTGGCGAGCAGCGGCGAGAGCGCCCCCAGCGCCAGCCAGGCGAGCAGCGTCCCCAAGAGCGCGCCGGCGAAGGAGAGCAGCACGCTCTCGGTGAGGAGCTGGCGGACGATGCGAAGACGTCCCGCCCCCAGCGCCACCCGCACCGCGATCTCCTGCTGCCGTGCGGCCGCCCGCGAGAGCAGGAGGTTGGCCACGTTGGCGGCGGCGATGAGCAGCACGAAGGCGACCGCGCCCCAAAGCACCAGGAGCGCCGGGCGCGAGCCCTCCACCTGGTCCTCGCTGAAGAGCCGCGCGCGCACGCCCTCGCCCTTCATGTCGGGCGCGGTCTCGGCGATCCGGCGCATGGCCTGGTTGAGGGCGTCGTTGGCCCGCTGCACCGAGACGCCGGGCGCCAGCCGTCCGAACACATAGATGCCGGGGTTGATGCCACGGTCCTGGTAGCGCTCGGCGAAGAGCCCCAGCGGAACCCAGACGTCACCGCCGCTGAGGAAGCGCAGGTCCCGGGGAAGCACGCCGAGCACGGTGTAGCTGTCGCCGCTGAGCTGGATGGAACTTCCCACCACCGCGGGGTCGCCGCCGAAGCGCCGTTGCCAGAGCCCATGGCTGAGCAGCACGGTCCGCGGCGCGCCGGGCTTGTCCTCTTCGGGCCCGTAGAGGCGGCCCAGCACCGGTTGAATCCCGAGTTGGGGAAGGAGCTCGGAGGTGGCCATGCGGCCCAGGACGCGCTCCGGCTCGCCCCCCGCGCCGGTGAGGTTGAAGCTGTCGCGCCGCTCGGCGGCGAAGTGGGTGAAGAGCGGCGCCACCTGCGCCTTCCAGTCCAGGTAGTTGAGCCACGCACAGGAGGAGTTGCTGAACGACGGCGCCGTCTGGTTGACGATCACCAGGCGGTCGGGATCGGGGAAAGGCACCGGCCGCAGGAGCGAGAAGCTGATCACGCTGAAGAGCACGGTGTTGGCGCCGATGCCGAGGGCGAGCGCCAGCACCGCAACGGCCGTGAAACCAGGAGCCTTTCGCAGGGAGCGCAGGCCGTACTTCAAGTCCTGGACGAAGCTCTCCATCCCACCCGCGGCGAAGGTCATCCGTGACCCTACGCGGCAGGGAAGCGAAACTTTCGCGGTCTTGAAGAACAGCTCCGTACTGCGTCAGCGAGAGCGCCTCGCCGTCATCGCTTGCCACCCAGGCCCTGCTCGATCTGCGGCAGCAGCATGTCCCGGACATACGACCATTCCGGCA
>DASRTX010000691.1:0-2493 GCA_035655715.1 Myxococcales bacterium
ATATTTCCGTGCTGGCGATCGGCGGCGGCGACGAGCCCGCCGTATTGTCGAAGCCACCCACCACCAGCACGCGGCCGTCGTCGAGCAGCGTCGCGGTATGCCCGAGCCGGCGCGAGGACATGCCACCCTGGTACGTCCAGCCCTTGCTGGGCTCGTCGAAGGTGGAGGAGTCCACTCCCCCAACCTGTGGCAGACCCCCGGCGACGAGCACGCTTCCGTTGCCGAGCAGGGTCGCCGTGTGATCGGCGTGCTCGCTGCCGATGCCCTGCGCCGCCGTCCAGGTCCCTGGCGTGCCGAAGGCGCCGGGCGCATACAGGTCGGAGACGTCCCGGGTCTGGTTGGTCGCGTCCACGCCCCCTGCAGCGATCGCCTTGGCCGGGACAGGCATCAAGGTGAGCGTCAGCGCGGACCGGGGGCTCTGCAGGCTGCCGGCCGTGGTCCACTTGTTCTGGACGGAATCATACTGCTCGGCGGTGTCGGTGGGGGTACCGGGCCCGACGAGACCGCCGGCGACGAGCACGATGATGCCGTCCGCCAGCGTCGTCGACGCGTGGCGGGTCCGGGCATTCGCCATCGGCGCGGCCGCGTACCAGGATGGAGGCGGCCCCGGAACGAAGATCTCGGTCTCCCCAAGGATGACGGTGCCGCGCAGGCCTCCGGTGACCACCACGCTTCCGTTCCCCAGCCGCGAGGCGGTGTGAAACGCGCGGCCGTTGGTCATGCTCGGAGCCGCCGCCCAGGTGTTGGTCGCGGGATCGAAGAGCTCGGCGCTGTCCAGGTACGCGCTGCCAGGCAACCCGGGCAGGTTGAGCCCGCCGGCGACCAGCACCTTGCCGGTGAGCAGCAACGTGGCGGTGTGATGGGCGCGGGGTTTGCTCATGGGCGGCGCCGCGGTCCAGGCATTCGTCGCCGGATCGTAGATCTCCACGCTGGAGAGGTATTGCGAGGCGCCCACTCCCCCGGTCACCAGCACGCGCCCGCCCTGCAGCTTCGTAGCGGTGTGCCACATGCGCGCTTCGTTGAGGTTGGCGGCGGGCGACCAGCGCACCACGGGCTTGGGACAGCCGGATGACGCGAAGGCCAGCAGGCAAAGGAGTGCTCGAACGAGCGCGATGCGCATTGGATTCCCCCCCGGGAAACGCGGCAGACGTGCGCTTCGAATCGCGTCGATGATGTCAAAGGGCGGCAAAGACGGCAAGCCGCCCCGGATTTCGCGGCCGCGGCCAGCGAGCCCGCGGCGGGCGCCAGGGTAATCTCATGTCGTGATCCGGAACCGCGAAGGGATGTCCCTGGACGAGCGCATCGACGCGCTGGATTGGCCGCGCATCGCGCGGGACCTGGACGAGCAAGGCGGCGCGGTGGCTTCCGGGCTGCTCACGCCGGCGGAGTGCGCGGGCCTCGCCAGGCTCTACCCGGAGGACGGCCTCTTCCGCAGCCGCGTGGTGATGGCGCGCCACGGATTCGGCCGCGGAGAATACAAGTACTTCTCGAACCCGCTGCCGGCGCCGGTCGCGGCGCTGCGCAAGGGTCTCTATCCACATCTTGCCCCGGTGGCGAACCGCTGGAGCGCGGCGCTCGGCCTCGGGCTGCGCTACCCCGACGCGCTGCAGGCTTTTCTCGATCGCTGCCACGCGGCGGGCCAGCGCAATCCCACCCCGCTTTTGCTCCAGTACGGCGCCGGCGATTACAACTGCCTGCACCAGGATCTCTACGGCGAGCACGTCTTTCCGCTGCAAGTCACCTTCCTGCTCTCGGAGCCGGGGAAGGACTTCAGCGGTGGCGAGTTCGTCATCACCGAGCAGCGGCCGCGGATGCAGTCCCGGCCGATGGTCCTCGGGCTGCGGCAGGGCGATGCGGCGATCTTCGCCGTCCACCAGCGGCCCGTCAGCGGCTCGCGCGGCGTCTATCGCGTCAATCTCCGCCACGGCGTCAGCCGGGTGCGAAGCGGCCATCGCCACACGCTGGGGATCATCTTCCACGACGCCGCCTGAGCGTCCCTGCTAGGCTCTGCCCGTGCGCCTCGTCCCGCTGATGGTGCGGTTGGCGATCCTCTGCGCCGCTGCGGGCGCGTTCGCGGCGGCGGGGCTCTGCGACGAGGCGTGGTTCAGCCGGCACGTCCGCATGCCCGCACTCTACCTGCCGCCGGCCTGGTGGCTGCTGCCTGTCCTGCGCGGCGGCCTGGTCGCGCTGGGTATCGCCGCGATTGCTGCGTCGCGTCCCTTGGCGCGGCTCGCGGCGCGGCCCCTGGATGCCGCGCGGGTGGCGCTGGCTCTCGCCCTCGCCGTTGCTGCCGCCGAGTTCGTCCTGCGCCGGGGCGAGCGCGGAACCACGCTGTGGCGGGCGCGCAAGCTGGAGCTGCGCATGGGCCGGCCCGACGCGCGCTTCGGCTGGGCGCTGCAGCCTTCGCGCACGCTGCGGATCGCCGAACCGGGCGCCGCTTCGGTTGCGTATGCCTTCGATGCCTGGGGCGACCGCGCACGGGACGCGGCCGGC
>DASRTX010000692.1:0-5516 GCA_035655715.1 Myxococcales bacterium
TCGGCGTCCGGCTCAAAGGCGCGCAGCACCACGCAGAGCGCATCCACCTCGCGCAGCGCCTGCAGCGCCTCGGGCTCCAGCGCCGCCCCCTTGCTGCGCGGGCCGGGCAGATCCGCCAGCGTCACCTCCGCGGGCGTGGTCTTGCGCGGTTTGAAGAGGGCGCTCAACCGGTCCAGGCGCGGGTCCGGCACCTTGATGGCGCCCAGGTGCAGCTTCGCCTCGGGCCCGCGGCGCAGGCCGGTCAGCGCGTTGAACAGCGTGGTCTTGCCCGACCTCGAATACCCCGCGAGACCCGCGCGCATGCGGACCTCCTCCGATGCTCCGGACTGTACCACCGGCAGGCCGCGCAGGTGACGTTTCTACGTTCTACGTACCGTAGCCGGGCCGGAACGCTGTTCCAGAGGGAGCTTCCGCTGGCACGCCGGATGAAATGGCCTGTCCTGCAAAGGAGACCTTCCCATGACCCCTCTCGGAAAAGTGATCTTCGGTACGCTCTCGGTCGCCGTGCTGGTCGCCGCCACGCTGGCGCTTCGCGAGAAGCCCGCACCCACGGATTCCCACGCGCAGCCAAGTCCGTCGCAGCTGGCAGAGATGTCGGCTCCCACCAAGGCGCCGGAGCCGCCCAAGGCTGCGTCGCCGAGGGACGGCGCCGGCGAGACGGCCGACCCGCCGGACCCGGAGATCGAGGACGGCAGCGGTTCCTGACCGGCGTGAAAACTCGACGCCATGCCGCGCGGCCGGGTACGCTGCGCGGCATGGATCGGCGCGAGTTCCCCCGAGTGAACGCACCCGTGTTCTGCCGGCCCACCGGCACGCCGTTCTTCGGACGGCGCAAGGCGGTGGACGTCAGCCTGGGAGGCTTGCGCATCTATGCCGACGATGCACCCAAGACCGGCGATCGGCTGGAGCTGGAGCTCTTCCTGCCCGACCAGACCGAGGTGATCTGCACCGTCGAGGTGGTCTGGGTCGACGACCTGCCCGAAGGATCGCCTGCGCGCTACGACGTGGGCGCGAAGTTCGTCAGCATCGCCACCGGCGACCGCGAGCGGCTGCAGGCAGTGCTCGAAGCCGGGTAGCGGATCAGCGCGCGTCGCCGAAGCCGAGCACGCGGCGCGTCCACGCCGCCTCCAGCGCGGGGTCCTCGAAGCAGACGAAGTCGGCGTCGGCGCCGCGCGACAGATCATCGAGCTCGGGGCCGCTGACCTCCCCCGTGATCCGGGCCCCGGGCAGCTCGACGCCGATGCGATCCGCCGTCGCCAGCGCCTCGCGCGCGGTCTGATCCCGGAAGACCTGCGCATGCCCCCGAACCGCCTCGATCCAGTCGGGAGCGAACCCGCCGCGCAGCACGACGGCGATGCGGCGCATCAGATCCTCGCCGCGGTGGGCGAGCGCGCGAGAGAGGTAGCTCTGTGGCGCGGCGCGGAGGCGCGCGCGAATGGAGTCGAACAGATCGAGCGGAAAGGGCAGCTCGGGGCAGAGCACAACGTCCAGCGTGGCATGGGGATCGATCGCCAGGCGCGCGTCGATGCCGCGGAGCACGTCTTCCCGGCGCGCGAAGAGGTCCGGCGCGCGGAACCAGAGGGCGGCGTGCCGCGGGCCGGGCGCCTGCGGCCCAAAGCCGTCGATGCCGGGACGCGACAGGTGCGGCCGCGGCCATTCGTCGAGGCGCCGGCCGAGGCGCTCTTCGGCCTGCAGCAGCGTGCGCAACAGGGCCTCTTCGTCGAACGCCGCGGTCCTGCGCACGCGATAGGGCGGCGCCGGGTCGAATTCCACCCCATCGACTTCGGCGGTGGCGCGCATCGCCGTGCCGGGCAGCAGCGAGAGCGGAAAGACCTGCGCTTCGTCGCCCAGGCCGTTCGCATCGAGGAAATCCATCCCCCGCAGGACGTCGTCGGCATTGTCGCCTGGCAGGCCGACGATCAGGTCGACGAGGAGTTCGATGCCTTCGCCGTGCAGCATGCGCGCGGCCTCGGCGACCTTCTCGGGCGATCCTCCCCGCCGCACCCGCTTCAGCGTGTCGCGATTCACCGACTGCAGCCCGATCTCCAGACGATCGAACCCAGCCTGCTTCAGCTTGCGCGCGTGCGGGAGGGTCAGCCCTTCCGCGCGTACCTCGGCGAAGAAGGTCAGCCTGCGCTCGCGGTTCTCGCGGACGAGGGCATCGAGCAGCGGCTCGAAGTCGGGCCGGTGATTGAAGGTCGGATCGAGGAACACCACTTCCCGCGCGCCGCGATCGCGGAGCGCGCCGACCAATTCCGCGCTGCGCGGGACGTCGAGCACGCGCAGCACCGAGGACGAGCGCGGGTAGAAGCAGAAGGTGCAATGGGAGCGGCAGCCGCGCACGGTCTCCACGTAGGTGGAGCGCTGCGGGTCGACCCCGACCAGGCCGTCGAGGTACGGCGAGGGGTAGTCGGTGAGGGGAAAGCTCGCTGCCGACTGCGGCGCAAAGGCGGGAAAGCCCAGCGGCCCCCGCACGGAGACGCCGGCGATACCGGCGGGAGACTCCCCCCGCGCCAGCGCGAACATGACGCGGGCGAAGGTGTCCTCCGCCTCGCCGGTCACGGCCACGTCCGCCCCGGCCTGCCGCAGCACGAACGGGTTGTCGGGGCCCACCTCCGGGCCGCCGATCAGGATGCGCGTCCGCGGAGAGCGCCGCTTCACCTCGCGCGCCAGGTGCAGGCTGCGCTCGCTGTTCCAGAGATAGAGCGAGAAGCCGAGGAAGTCGGGCTCGCCGCGGGCCAGGTGATCGGCCAGCAGCGCATCGCCCAACGCGTCCGTGACCTCGGGCTGCACCACTTCGATGGACAGATCGCGCCCGAGGCCGTGCACGCGCGCCGCCACCGCCAGGCAGCCCGCCGCGAGCGGAACGTTGCCGGTGGCGGCCAGCGCAGCGGGCGGGGGCACGGGCAGCTGGACGAGGCGCAGCGTCTTCACGCCGCGAGTATAGTGCCGGGATGTTCGCCCTCACCTTCGACGACGGCCCGGGACCGTCCACCGCCGAGCTGCTCGACGTGCTCCGCGACGGCGGGGTGCGGGCCACGTTCTTCCTGCTCGGGCGCAACGTCGATGAAGCGCCTTGGTGCGGCGATCCGCGCCGCGCCAGGGCACTGGCCGAGCGCGCCGTCCGCGAAGGGCACGCGCTGGGCAACCACACGTACTCGCATCTGCGGCCAGACCGCTGGCGCGACGTGGCCGCCGACCTGCGCCGCGGCGAGGCTGTCGTCCGCTCCCTCCGGTCCGGTCCGATCGCGTTCCGGCTGCCGTATGGCATCCAGCGCGTCAGCGAACCTTTTCCGCTGGGAACCATCGGCGAGCAGATGGACCCACGGCTCGCGGTGATCGCCTCGCTCGGCATCGCCCACCAGCATTGGACCGGCGACTTCGGGGACTGGGCGCTGCGCGCGGAGGAGGCGCCGGCCCTGGCCGCCCGGATGGCGGCGCACGTCGAGGAGTGCGCGCGCACCGGGCTCGACGCGGTGGTGGATCTGCACGACTCCGGGACGGGATCGAGCTTCGGCTACGAGCGGCCGGCCACCGTCGCGGCCATGCGCATGTTCCTGGACGGGGCTCGCCGGCGAGGCTGGGCGAGCTTCACTGTGGGCTGACGGGCGCGCTCACCCGTAGCGCTGCAGGCACTGAGCCAACTCGATGCGCGGCATGCGCACCGTCCCGCCTTCGCCCGCGCTGGCGCGCTCGGGATCGAGGAAGTCGATGTGGAAGCGGTACGGCTTGTGGCCGTCCAGGTTGTCGACGATGGCGTCGAGCGTGTAGGCGCTCTCGCTGGTGGTGACGAACCAGTGCACGTTGTCGCGTTGATCGGAGATGGAGGAGAAGTCCCCCGTCCGGAACGTCCGATCGATGGTGGGCCGCAGCACCAAGTGCCCGGGCTCGTCCCGCAGCCGCTGCCAATGCCGCCCGCGCATCTCGCCGCGCAGGACCAGGTGCTGGGAGACCATGTTCACGTGGCCGTGGGGAATGATCGCCCTGCCCTTGCCCATGGCGAAGATCCTCGGCGTGAACGACTGTCCCTCGAGCAGGTCGATGGACTCCGCGCTGGTGCCCCGCGGCAGGAGCGGCAGGCGCGCGATCACGCGGTCGAAGTCGGCTGCCTTGCAGAGCTCCGCGATGTCGATGCCGTCGCACACCTCCCCCGCGCCGCGCTGCCAATCGACCGGCGCGATCTCGCGGCGGGCCAGCGCGCGCGACAGCTCGTCCAGACGCCGCAGGCGCGGCAAGAGGCCCTGTTTCACGGCGGGACGCGCAGCGTCGGCCCCATGCACGGCGCGGGCGAGCCAGAGGGTGGTCAGCGCTCCCAGCATTTCCCTGCGCGTCGTCATGCTCACCTCCGGGAGAGCTGCAGCGTGCGCTCGAAGCCGTCGTCCAGGACGCGCAGGCTGGCGGTGACCGTTCCATCCGAACCGCAGCGGTAGATCTCCTCCACCTCCGGCCCGTGGCCCAGGCGCTGCACGGGCACCGCAGCCAGATCGCTGCCGCGCAGCGACGGGTCGAAGGGAAAGAGCAGCTCGTCCCAGGTGGCCAGGTTGCCCTCCGGCCGTCCGCGCTCGATGCGTCCGCACTCCACGAAACGATAATGCCCCACGTTGTGGGCTGCCCGGTAGCGGCGCGACACCTCCGCGGGCAGCGGCGTGTCCTTGGGCACCAGCACGTCGAAGGAGATGCGGCCGCCGTGCTCGTCCTCGCGGAAGACGCCGAAATGGCGCGAGAGGCGCTCGCTCAGCTTGTAGCCCTTGTGCTCGTCGAGATGGATGGCGAGGCCGATGGCGCAGGACCCGAAGGGATGTGGCGAGCGCCGCACGCGGTGGGCGCCGAACTTCTCGCGCAGGCGCCGGTAGACGGGCGGGAACGACGAGGCGCCGCCCACCACGTAGATGCCCGCCAGCTCGCTCCAGGCCACCTCCTGGTCGCCCTCGCGCCGCGGGTCGCGCATGGCCGGCTCCATGGCCCCGAGCGTCTCTTCCACCAACGGCATGCAGCGGGCGTAGACCTCGTCCACAGGGACCACGACCTCGTCGACCGCGAACTTGCGCGTGTTGGGGGTGAGCGATTCTTTGTATCCGCGCACCTCGTCGAGCAGGTGCTCGGTGAGCGCGCCGCCGCCGCGCTTCTCCAGCACCAGCTGCGCAATGGCCTCGTCGAAGTCGTCGCCGCCCAGGCGCGAGATGCCGCTGGAGGTGATCACCTCGTTGCTCTTGCCCTCCATGTGGATGAGCGAGGCGTCGAAGGTGCCGCCTCCCAGGTCGTAGACCAGGACGTACTCGCGCTTGCTGGTCAGCGTCTCGCGAAAGCGGTGCGCGTACTCGAAGCCCGCCGCGCTGGGCTCGTTGAGCACGGCCTTCACGTCGAAGCCCGCGCGGCGGTAGGCATCCATGGTCATCAGGCGTTGCGCGGTGGAAGCGTTGGCGGGAACGCTGACGGCGACCTCCAACGCGTCCTTCTTGCGCAGCCCGGCGTTGGAGCGGGCGACGATCTCGTCGCGCACGTGGCTGAGGAAACCC
>DASRTX010000693.1:0-2895 GCA_035655715.1 Myxococcales bacterium
AACACGGTCGAGCAGAGCCTCATAGTCACTCAACTGCGCCAACCGGGCAACCGGCCGGCGCAGTTCCGTCCGGGTCCGGGCGCCGCCCGCCCAGTGGCAATCGACCGTCACCATCTCCGTCGTCCCGATCACGGTGACGACGATGCGCTCCAGCAGCAGCCGGATCAATTCCTGACGATCGATCACGGTCGTGGTCGGCGCCCGCCAGAGGGCCGGAATGTCCTCGGCCAGACGCCGGATCGCTTCCTGCTCCGCCGGCGTCGGCCGGATCGGTGCACGGTCCCGGAACCGCTCGTACTCCGCCTGCAGGCGTTGTTCGGCAGCCAGCGCCTCTTCCCACTGCCGCTCCAGGGCTGACCCTTACCCACATTTCATTGGACTGAAGCGATGGCCTGAGCGAGTTCGAAGCCTTCGACGAGGATGGAGAGGACGAACCAGCCCTTCCAGATCGTCAGCCAGCCGGGCTCCCCATCGGACTTGCGGGCGAGGAAGCCGCCCAGGCGGGCGACGCCGCGCAGGAAGTCGCGATTGGTGGTGAAGCCTGCTGCGGGCTGCTGAAGCTTGGCGGCGAGGATCTGGATCGTCGTCTGCGGCACGGCGGCCGGGGCGGCGCCGTCCTGCCGGGCGGCATCGCGCAGGCGCAGCAGGCGGACGGCGACGATGGCCAGCGCCCCGAGCAGCGGCACCAGGCGATCGGCTTCCTCCAGCTGGCGCTGCTCGGCCCGGCAGCCGGTCTTCCAGGCTTTGTGAAACTCCTCCACTACCCGGCGTTGAGAGTACCACGAGATGATCTCAAGCGCCTGGTCGAGGCTCTCGACCGGCCGCGTGGTCAGCAGCAGCCATTCCAGGCGGTCGTTCCAGACCCGCACGCCCCGGACCCGGATCGGCGTCCGGCCGGCCGGACCGTGGCGCGGCGGCAGCAGGTCCAGCTCGCGCCACGCCACGCAGACGGCCACCTCGCTCTGCTTTGTCCGGACCGTGGCGGCGCCCCTCGCAGGGGTCGCGCGCAGCGCCGTCAACGATCCACCGCCGGTGACCAGGCGCCGGTCCTGCGCCGCCCGCACCACCGCGTCCCAGCCGGTCTCCCGGATGCTCTCCAGATGCTCGAAGACGTCAGCGCCGCGGTCGGCGACCGAGACGAACAGGGTGCCCGCCGGCGGCCGGCCGATCGTCGCGACCGTGTCGGCCGACACCGCCGACTCCCGGGTCTGCCGCACCACGCCCTTGGGCGGCCGCGCCCAGATCGTCTGGTGGGCGAGACCCAGGATCTCGCCCCCCGGCAGCACCGCCAGGCAGGTGTGCGCCAGGAACCCGGTGCCGCGATCATCGCCGACCCGGCCGGCGCCCCGCAGCCGGCGATGGCTGGAGAAATCCAGCGTCGTGTCGTCGGGCACCATCAGCACGACCGGATGCTGGGCCGCTGCGGCCCGGACTTGCGCCAGATGCGGGTCCATGACCGCCTCCCGGGTGACCGCCGCGCAGTCGAACAGCCGGTACGCCGCCTGGGCTCCTGCGGCCGAGCCGAGCTGGCGTGGCAGGCTCTCGTCCGGAGCTCTGGCGATCGCCGCCATGGTGCTCACCAGACGATCGGTTCGTCTGGCGTCCCCCAGATCCGCCGCTCCAAACTGTGTCTCGGCCCAATGATACGCCTCATCCAGCATGCCCGTCCTCTTGCTCAGCTCCCGGCAAACGCCGGATCTGCGAGCTATATGAGGATCTTAGCCGCCAAAGAAAAATGTGGGTAAGGGTCAGCCCTGGAAACATGGACTGCGCACGATCGTGGATGCCATCGTCCATCTCCTGCGAACCGGATGCGCCTGGAGTGCGCTGCCCGACTGGGCGCCGCCGCGCAGCACGGTCTACGAGTGGTTCCGCCGCCTGGCCGACGGCGGCTGGCTGGAGACGATGCACCATGCCCTGCTCCTGGCGGTGCGCGAGCTCCAGGGGCATGAGGCCAGCCCGACGCTCGGCATCATCGACAGCCAGACCGTCAAGGTCATGGCGCCGGCCGGGCCGCGCGGCTACGACAACGCCAAGAAAATCAATGGCCGCAAGCGCCACATCCTGGTGGACAGTCTGGGCCATCTCCTGGCCGTGCTCGTCACTGATGGAGCGGTCCAGGATCGTGATGGCGGCATCGATCTGGTGCGCCAGATCCAGGCGCTGTTCCCCTGGATCGTCCTCATTGTCGCCGACAGCGCCTACACCGGGCGGTTCGAAGCCGCGATGATGCGCTTGAACATCGCCGTCGAGATCGTGCGCCGCCCACAGTTCGCCGAGGGTTTCGTCCTGCTGCCCAAGAGATGGCGTGTCGAACAGACCTTCGGTGTCGCACGGTTCTGCCGACGTCTGCTTGTTGATCACGAAACACTGCCTCATGTCTCGGAGAGCATGATCCGCTTGGCTTCCATCATGCGCTTTGTTCGCACCTTGACTGCTTGATCCCACTTTCCGGACGGGCTCTCACTGCCCGTTTTAAAAGTGCAGCCACCCTCCTTTGAGCAAGGGTGAAAGGTCACGTTTCTGGCTGTTCGGGTGGGGAGACTTCCCCTTTCTGGAGGCTGCGATGTGGACGCCCGAAGCTCGCGCACTGGTTGGAGACTTTGGCTCCGGTCAGGCCCTGAGCGATGACCAGTACCGCCTGATCAAGCCGTTCCTCCCCCCGGCCAAGCCCGGCGGGCGGCCGCGGACGACCGAGATGCGGCGCATGCTGGACGGTCTGTTCTATGTCGTGCGCACTGGATGCCAATGGCGCCACGTGCCGCCGCCTCCAGCGTTTCCGCCGTGGCAGACGATCTACGGCTACTTTCGGGCCTTTCTGAAGGCCGGGGTCTGGGAAACCATCCGCCATTATCTGGTCATGATGCTGCGCGAGAGTGAAGGCCGGGAGGCGAG
>DASRTX010000694.1:0-17639 GCA_035655715.1 Myxococcales bacterium
GACGGGCCGAGGACCGAGAGCCTTACCCGAAGACGCGGGCCGACCCTGGGCACGACCGCATACTCCGCCCACGCGCCTGGTCGCGCCTCGAACCCTTCCAGGGCCGCTTCCGTCATCGGGTTTGCGAAGAGCGGAAGGCCGGGCGCCGCGGCAGCCAGGAGAAGCGCGGTCAGCATCGGCTCAACCTAACGCAGGATTGGGGCAGAATGCCCTCGGTGATTCGCCTGATGTACCTCTGCGCCTACGGCGTGCTCGCCGCCATCGGCGAGGCGCTGGTGGCGCGCCCCGCCCTGCTCTGGGTCCGCTCGCAGGGTCTGATCGGACCGGCGCTGGCCTGGGACGTGCCGCTGGGAAGCCTGTTGCTCGGCTGCGCCGCGCTGGTGGCGGTGTTCACGCTCTGGCTCGCTTCCGAGGTAGCGCAGCGGCGGCGACCACCCCTGCTCCTGCACGGCGCATTCCTCACCGCGGTAGGGATCTGCTTCGTGGTCCGCTCGACTTCGGGAAACCCGCGCGCACCTCCGGACCCCGCGCCGTCGCTCCTGGCCGGCCTGCGCGCCGCGGCCGACGAGCTGGACCGCAGCTACGGCGGCCGCTACGAGCCCGATGCGGCGCAGTTCGCCTCTGCCCTGGCCCGGGTGCAGCCACCCGGTTTTCGCCGCCTGGGCCGCACCCTCGCGCTCCACGCGCGCATTCTCTCCGGTGCTGACGCCGCGCAGAGCGAGCCGCTGGAAGGCGATCTGCCCGGCACCATCTACGTCGCAGTTTCCAGGGACCGCCAGACCGCATGGCTGACGGCAGTGGGCGCAAACGGGATGCTCACCCTGCCTTCCGGCACGCCCGCGCTGATCGAGGCGCGCGCCGGCACGCACGCGTTGCCCGGCCACGACCCTCTCGTCCCCGCCTACCCGCGCGCGCGGCCGCCGGGAAACTAGATGTCCAGGTTGGTGGCGTCGAGCGCGTGCTTCTCGATGAACTCGCGCCGGGGCTCCACCGCGTCGCCCATCAGCGTGGTGAACATCAGCTCGGCTTCCGCCATGTCGTCGGCATGGACTTCCAGGAGCGTGCGCCGCGCCGGGTCCATGGTGGTCTCCCAGAGCTGCTCCGGGTTCATCTCGCCCAGGCCCTTGTAGCGCTGGATCTCCAGCCCCTTCGAGGCCGCCCGCTTCACCATCTCCACCAGCTCGATGGGCCCCGGCGCGATCTGTCCGGGCGTCCCCTCCTTGACGGTCAGCTCGTAGGGAGCCTCGCCCAGCTGCGCGAACTCGCCGCGCAGCCGCCGCAGCTCCGCGAAGTCGGGGCCGCCGAGGAGGAGATGGTCGACGGAGGTCTCGCGCGAGGACCCGTTGTGACCCATGCGCACGACGATCTTCTGACACCCGTGCTCGGGGTCGTCGGCGATCTGCACCGAGAGCGACTCGTTGGGGTTGGCGTTGGCCAGCGCCGACTTGAGCGCGTCGGCCTGCTGGACGAGCAGCGCCGGCGAACGGAGCGTCTGCGCGTCGATCTGCGTGGACGAGAGCGCAGCCTCCAGCACGCGCGCGTCGCGACGCTTGTCCACCTTGGAGAGCAGCCGCCAATAGTGGAGCACCTTGTCGAGCAGCGCCTTGAGCACCTCGCCCGAGGTCTGCTGGCCGCCCTTTCCGCGCACGCTGGCGCCTTCGGTGCCGATGTTGAGCAGGTGCGCGTCCATGGCCGCGTCGTCCTTCAGGTAGAGCTCCTGGCGGCCCTTCTTCACCCGGTAGAGCGGCGGCTGCGCGATGTAGAGGTGGTGCTTCTTGGCGCCGTCGCCCATCTGGCGGGTCACCACGTCGTGCATCTGCCGGTAGAAGAAGGTGAGCAGGAGCGTGCGGATGTGGCTGCCGTCCACGTCGGCATCGGTCATGAGGATGACCTTGTGGTAGCGCAGCTTGTTGATGTCGAACTCGTCGTGGATGCCGGTTCCGATGGCGGTGATCATCGTCGCGATCTCCACCGAGGAGAGCATCTTGTCGAAGCGCGCCTTTTCGACGTTGAGGATCTTGCCGCGCAAGGGAAGGATGGCCTGGTAGCGCCGGTCGCGCCCCTGCTTGGCCGAGCCGCCTGCAGAGTCTCCCTCGACGATGTAGAGCTCGCACTTCTCGGGATCGCGCTCCTGGCAGTCGGCCAGCTTGCCCGGCAGCGACGCGCTGTCCAGCGCCCCCTTGCGGCGGACCGTCTCGCGGGCCTTGCGGGCGGCGATGCGCGCGCGCGCCGCGTCGCTCACCTTGGCCATCACCCGCTTGGCGATGGCGGGGTTCCGCTCCCAGTGCTCGGTCAGCTTGCGCCCGACCAGGTCTTCCACCACGCCCTTGGCTTCGGTGTTGACCAGCTTGCCCTTGAGGTTGCCCTCGAACTGCGCGCCGGGGATCTTCACCGAGACCACCGCGGTGAGGCCTTCGCGGATGTCCTCACCGGAGGGAGATTCCTTGATCTCCTTCCACGCCCCGCTCTCCTCGCCGTACTTCACCACCGTGCGGGTGAGCGCGCTCTTGAAACCCACCAGGTGGGGCCCGCCGTCCACGGTGTTGATGTTGTTGGCGAAGGAGAAGACTTTCTCGTCGAACCCGTCGTTCCACTGCAGCGCGACGTGGACCTCGGCGCCGTTGACCTCGCCGCGCACCGAGATGGGCGGATCGAAGAGCGTGCTCTTGTTGGTGTTGAGCAGCTCCACGTAGGCGACGATGCCGCCGTCGTACTTGAAGTCGTGGCTCTTGTCGCTGCGCTCGTCGCGCATGAGGATGCGCAGGCCCGGATTCAGGAAGGCCATCTCGCGCATCCGGTTGGAGAGCACGTCGAAGTTGAAGTCGGTGGCCTCCAGCACGGTGGAGTCGGGCTTGAAGGTGACGCGCGTGCCGCGCAGCGAGGTGGTGCCGATGGCCTTCACCTGCCCCGCGGGAATGCCCGTGTGGTAGCGCTGCTTGTAGATCTGGCCGTTGCGGTAGACCTCCACCTCCAGCCACTCGCTGAGCGCGTTGACGCAGGAGACGCCGACTCCGTGCAGGCCGCCGGAGACCTTGTAGCTGCCCTGGTCGAACTTGCCGCCGGCGTGCAGCTTGGTCATCACCACGTCGAGCGTGTCCATCGCCTCGGTGGGGTGCGGGCCCACCGGAATTCCGCGGCCGTCGTCCTGCACGCTGAGCGAGCCGTTGGCGTGGATGGTCAACTCCACGGTGCTGGCGTGTCCAGCCAGCGCCTCGTCGACGGAGTTGTCCACGACCTCGTAGACCAGGTGATGCAGGCCCTCGGTGCCGACGCCGCGGATGTACATGTGCGGGCGCTTGCGGACAGCTTCGAGGCCCTCGAGGACCTTGATGCTGTCGGCTGAATACTCGCCTGCCGCGGACGCTCCGGACGGAGGCCGCTTCTCCTGCGCTGTCTCCAAAATCACACCTCTGGGATGGGTTCGGAAGTATCACGCGAAAACGCTCGGAAGCAAGGCGAAAAGCCTCGCGGATCACTCTGAAAAGAGGAGGTTTTCCGGCGTGATCCGGCCACCTTCCACGCGCTGGAAAACAGCACCTCCCGGAGCGCTTCTGGCCACCAGATCTGGGTCGGTGGTGGTGAGGACCACCTGCCCTTGCAGCGCGGCGAGGTACTGCATGAGGAAGGCGTTCCGCGCCGGGTCCAATTCGCTCGAGACGTCGTCCAGCAAGAGCAGCGGCGCCCTGCCCTGCACGCGGCGGAGGTTCTCGATCTCCCCGATCTTGAACGCCAGCACCACCGCGCGCGCCTGGCCCTGGCTCGCGTACAGCCGCGCCGGGCGGTCGCCCAGCGCGAGCCCGAGGTCGTCCGCATGTGGGCCCACGCTGGTGTAGCCGCGCTCCCGGTC
Organism: Myxococcales bacterium; assembly: GCA_035655715.1. Classification (GTDB taxonomy): domain Bacteria; phylum Myxococcota; class Myxococcia; order Myxococcales; family 40CM-4-68-19; genus 40CM-4-68-19. The sequence goes on from DASRTX010000694.1 coordinate 3,848, forward strand.
GCGGGGCAGGCGGCGGTGCAGCGCCTCGAGCAGCCGCTCTTCCAGCCCCGCGCCGCCCGTCTCTAGATGGTCCGAATCGCGGCCCGCCGCGAGGTATGCGAGTCCAAGGGCGGCCTCTCCCCGCGCCACCTCGGCGAAGGCTTTCTCCGCGTGCGGCAGGATTTCGGCCAAGACCTCCTCGCGGCGGGTCCGCAGCCGGACCCCGAGGCGCACCAGGGGCCCATCGAAGCTCTCCAACAAAGCCTCCTGCGCGCCCTGCCGCAGCAGTTGGTTGCGGGAGCGCAGCGCGCGCAGGTAGTCCCGCGCGTCGCCCAGGTGCGCCGGATACCGGTTCTGCACCGCGCGGTCGAGGAGCCGCCTGCGGCCCTCCGGGCCTCCCTTGACCACCGCCAGGTCGTCGGGCGTGAAGGCGACGGTGGCGAGGCCTCCGAACAGATCGCCGGCCTCGCGCAGGGGCTTTCCGTCCAGCCGCGCGGAGCGCCCTTCCCTGCCCACCTCCACCTCGATGTCGCGGATTCCCCCGGGCAGCTCGAATCTGCCCTGCACCAGCGCGCTCTGTCCGGACCCGAGCCTGACCAATTCGATCAGCTTCTGCGCGCGCAGAGGCCGCAGCGTGGAGGCCAGGTAGCAGGCTTCCAGGAAGTTGGTCTTGCCCTGCCCGTTCGGTCCGAAGAGGACGGTGGTGTGAGGAGCCAGCGCGACGCGCGGATCTTCCAGGTTGCGAAAGTTGCGGGTCCCGACGTCCAGCAGCAGCACTTATTGCTTCACGCACATGTCGAGCGGCACGCCCGAGCCGGCGCTGCGGCATTCATATTTGGGCGGGCAGCGCGGCGGGGGCTTCTTCGCCTTGCGGGTCACGTCGACCGGCGCCCCTGGCGATAGCTTTTGGGTGCCCGCCTCGAAGGACGCGCAGGGCAGCACGCAGAGGCCGCTGGTGAGTTGCTTTCCGTTTGCGTCGCTCTGCGAGATGCAGCGCTGGGAGTGGTGCTTGCAGTCGGCGTTCTTCTGGCAGGTGCGTCCCAGCCCCTCCGTCCGCGGATCGCGGGACGGTTTCTGCGCTGGCCGGGTGGCCGCGGCCAGCAGCAGCAGTGCGGCGAGCAGCGCGTGCATCAGATGCGCATCGGCATGATCACGGCGGTGTACCGCGCGCCAGCGCCGGGATCGCCGGCGGGCTTGAGCACGCCGGGAGAGAGCTCGTCGCAGAGCTCCACGTTCATCTGCGCGGTATCCACCACCTGGAGCACGTCCATCAGGTAGCGCGCGTTGAAGCCGATCTGCAGCGGCTGCCCGTCGTAGCTGACCGGGATCTCCTCGCGCGCGTCGCCCAGGTCGGGGTTCTGCGACGTGACCCTGAGATTTCCTTCGCTCAGCTCGAAGCGGACCGCGTTGGTGCTGCGGTCGCTGGAGAGAAGGCTCATGCGCTTCAAGGTGTCGAGCAGGCGCGGGCGATCGACGGTCACCTTCCGATCGGCCTCCTTGGGGATGACCTGCATGTAGTCGGGGAAGGTCCCGTCGATCAGGCGCATCACCATGGTCACGTCGCCGCGGCGGAACACGCCGCTCGTGTCGGTGAAGCCCAGCTCGCAGGCTCCGGTCTGATCCTCGGAGAGCAGCCGGCGCAGCTCGAGCAGGCCCTTGCGCGGGACGATCACGCCGCGCTTGAGGTTGAACTGTCCCTCGATCGGCCGCTGCACCATGCTCAGGCGGTGGCCGTCGGTGGCCACCATGCGGACGTTGCCCTCGCCCGTCTCGAAGAAGACGCCGTTGAGGTTGTGCCGCGTCTCGTCCGCGGAGATGGCGAACTGGGTCTTCTCGATCATCTCCAACAACGCCGTGGGGTCCACCGGGACGAAGCTGACCTTCTCGGCGCGAGGGAAGGGCGGATAGTCCTCGGCGGCCTGGCCGACGATGTTGAACTCCGCCGCTCCCGAGGTGAGCTTGACGCGGTTGTTGGCCTCGCGCTTGAGCACCATCGACTTCTCGGGGAGCGCCCGGACGATGTCGTACAACTCCTTGTGCTTGAGCGCGACCGCCCCGGCCTTGCGCACCTCGCAGGGATGGGTGCCGGTGACGCCGATCTCCAGATCGAAGGCGGAGACGCGCAGCCTGCCGTCCTCGCTCGCCTCGAGGAGCACCGAGGCGAGAATGGGCATGGTGCTCTTCTTTTCGACGATCCCCTGGGCCCGGTAGAGCGCGCGGGAGAACTCGTCGGACCCGATCTGGATCTCCATCTGGTGATACCTTTCTGATCAGGAGAAGAGGATCTCGTAGTCCTGGTAGAGCCTGTGGATCTGTGGGCGGTGAAGCTTGATCGGCAGGATCGTTGATCTTCAGCCTGCGGACAACCGGGAAGATGGACTGTGCGCGGCTTGTGTAGCCCCCCGCCCATGACCGGTCAACACGCTCCTCGACAGCTTCCGAACAGGCTTCGCATCGACCGCGTCGCGGTTGGATTTCAGGAGTTCAGGCGGCGGAAGAGGGACTCGACGGTCTTGGCCAGGTCGGGGTCCTCGCCCATCAACTGGGCGATGCGCTGCTCGGCGTTGATGACCGTGGAGTGGTCCTTGCCGCCGAACTTCTCGCCGATGACCGGGTAGCTGAGCCCGGTGATCTTCCGCGTCAGGTACATCGCCACCTGCCGCGCCCGGGCGATGTTCTGCTGGCGCCGGTCGCCCTTGATGTCCTGCGGCTTCACCTGCATCGCCTCGGCCGCCACCTTGATGATGGTCTCCACGTCCGGCTTGTCGCCGCGCACGACCAGGATGTTCTTGAGCACGTCCTGGGCCAGTTCGACGGTGAGGGCCGCGCCGGTGAGCGAGGCGAAGGCGGCCAGGCGGATGAGCGATCCTTCCAACTCGCGCACGTTGCTGCGGATGTGCGTGCCGAGGAAGAGGGCGACGTCGTCGGGCAGGGTGATGTGATCGGTCGCCGCCTTCTTCTTGAGGATGGCGACGCGGGTCTCCACTTCGGGAGGCTGGATGTCCGCGATCAGGCCCCACTGGAACCGGCTGCGCAGCCGCTCCTCGAAGCCCTCGATCTCGGTGGGCAGCTTGTCGGAGGTGACGAAGATCTGTTTGCCGCCCTCGTGCAGCGCGTTGAAGGTGTGGAAGAACTCCTCCATGGTCTGCTTCTTGTTGCTGAGGAACTGGATGTCGTCGAGCAAGAGGATGTCGCACTTCTCGCGGTAGCGGGCGCGGAACTCGGGCATGCGGTGCTGCTCGAGGGCGTGGATCAGGTCGTTGGTGAACGACTCGCTCGAGAGATAGACCACGTGGCAGTTGGGGTTCTGCTTGAGCGCGTGGTTGCCGACCGCGTGTACCAGATGCGTCTTGCCCAGCCCCACGCCGCCGTAGAGGAAAAGCGGGTTGTAGGCCTTGCCGGGGGCGTTGGCGACCGCCGTGCAAGCGGCCACCGCGAACTGGTTGGAGGGGCCCACCACGAACGAGTCGAAGGTGTACTTGGGGTTGATCTGCAGCTGCCGCGAGGAGGGAGGCGTCTCGGTCGGCGTGGAGATCGGCGGGCGGCTCTCCGGCGTGGAGGGCGCGTCCGCCACCTCGTCGCTTCCGGGACGCTCGCGCACGACGAACTTGACCGCGCACCGCGCCCCGTACTGCGCCTCCAAATCTTGAAGCAGGACGTCGAGCAGGTTGTCCCTCACCCAGTCGATCATGAACTTGCTCGAATGGGCGAGCGTCAACTCGTCTCCCACCAGGCCGATGGGTTTGATGGGCTCGAAGTAGGTCTGGAACGTGTGCCGCGAGAGACGTCCCCGGAGGCGATCGATGGCCCGCGTCCAGAGGTCCAACGCCGCGCGCTCCGATTCCACCGGATCCTCTGCAGCAAGGCCGTCCACAGGCTTGTTCACAGCTGTGGACAAGGAGCCCGACATCGAAGAACCCCCGTGAAAAGATTCAAGAAAAAGTGTGCCCTTCGAGCACGCATCGCGGCTCGATGGCCGTGGGTTCGCTTCGCTGGAAATGTCAAACGTTCGACAGGATCGAAACAGCGCCGCGGACCCTAGCAAACGGGGGGAAACCGGATCAAGCGGGATCTCGAAGTGGCTGGATCGACGCGCGAACCTGCGACCCCTCGCCGGGCTGCACCACGGCTTCGGCGCGGCCGGCAGTAGACCAAGGTCGCGGAACCCGGGCGCGAGACGGCGGCTTTCCTTGACTTGCATGTGGCTGCGTGGTTTCTTGCCGCGCTTTTCGCTCTCAGGAGGCAGTCGTCGTGAAGCGCACGTACCAACCGAGCAAGGTCCGCCGCAACCGCGAGCACGGCTTTCGCAAGCGCAACGCCACCAAGGCGGGCCGCAACGTCCTGAAGCGACGCCGCGCGAAGGGCCGCAAGCGCCTCGTTGTCAGCGCGCCCAAGAAGTAGCGGAGGAGGGCGCCGGTGGTGGCCTGCGGTTTTCCCAAGACCGCGCGCCTCTTGCACAGCGCGGAGTTTGCCGCCGTGAAGCAGGGCGGTCGCAACTTTGCCGAGGGGCCGCTTGCCGCCAGCTTCCTGGCGCGGGAGGTTGCATCGCGCGCCGGCGGAGCGCGCGTGGGGCTGGCGGTCTCGTCGAAGGTGGGAGGCGCGGTGGTGCGCAACCGGGTCAAGCGACGCTTGCGGGAAGCAGTGCGGCTGGAGCTTGCGCAGCTGCCCGCGGTGGATCTGGTGCTCGTCGCGCGCGCGTCCTCGCCCAAGGCCTCGGTGGCCGATTTCCGATCCTGGTTGCGAAAGGCAGCGGCGCGGATACGCAAGGGGACCGGATGAACCGGCTCCTTTCACTTCCATTGCTGGCGCTGCTCTGGCTCTATCGGACGCTAATTTCGCCAGTCATTCCGCCGGCTTGTCGCTATCATCCCAGTTGCTCGCAGTACGCCCAGGAGGCGGTCCGGGTGCACGGCCCGCTGATCGGCGCAGGCCTCGCCCTGCGGCGCCTGCTGCGCTGCCATCCCTGGGCGGCGGGTGGACCGGATCCGGTTCCTCCGCCCCGCCCGCGAAAGAGACTCGCATGACCAACCAGAACCGGAACCTGCTCCTCGCGGTCACGCTGTGGCTGGCCCTCATGTTCGGGCTCAATCTGCTCTTTCCCAATCTGATGGGGTCGCACCGGCCGCAGCAGACGCAACAGAAGCCGGAGCCGGCGGTGCAAGCCCCCGGGTCGTCGGAGCCGGCGACCCCATCGCCGCTTGGGACCGGCGCTGCCGCCGCCCCCAAGGTGCCGGATGTTCCACGTGGAACGGGACCCCGGCCGCCCCTGCGGATGGTGACGTTCGAGACGCCGCTCGCGCGCGTCGTCGCCACCAGCGAGGGGGCCGCGGTGCAGAGCATCCAGCTCCTGGGCGACAAGTGGACCCGCCACAAGGGCGGAAAGGACGAGTCCCACGTCGACCTCGTGCCCTCGCACGCCGGCGAGCCGCTGCCCTTTTCCACCGTCGTCCGCACGGCGGAGGGCGCTGCGCTGGTCCCGGCGGATGCGGCCTACGAGGTGGTGAAGCAGGATGCCACCAGCGCGACCTTCCGGGCAGAGCAGGGCGGGGTGACCATCACCAAGACGCTCACGGTCGATCCCCGCTCCTATGGGGTCAGCCTGGCGGTCGAGCTCAAAGCGGCGCAGGCGATCAACGGTTCGCTCTCGGTGCTCGCCGGTACGCACGCGGAGGAGCCGTCGGGAGGACTGTTCGCCTCGCGCACCAACACCCCCGCGCGGGCCATCTGCGTCTACGGCAAAGACAAGGTCGAACGCCTGGCCATCGGCGCCAAGACGCCCGTCTTCGAAGCTCCAGCCGCGGAATTCGCCGGGATCGACGAGCAGTACTTCCTCAACGCCATCCTGCCCCCGTCCGGGGTCGCGGCCACCTGCCGCCTCGAGGCCCAGGGCCAGAAGGTCGGCTCGATCATCTCCTCGCTCACCGTCCCACTCCAAATCTCACCCGGCGCGGCGGCAGCCCTGACCATCAAGGGCTATGCCGGACCCAAGAACGCCGTCGACCTCGCCGCGGTAGCCGCCCCGCTCAAGCACGCCATCGACTGGGGCTTCTGGTCGGTGATCGCCGAGCTGCTCCTGGGCGTGATGAAGTTCTTCCAGCGCATCGTCCCCGGGCACAACTGGGGCGTCTCCATCATCCTGCTGACCCTGGCCATGAAGGCCCTGACCTTCCCGCTCCAGCACAAGAGCATGAAGTCCATGCAGGAGATGCAGCGCATCCAGCCCCAGCTGGAGGAGATGAAGAAGAAGTACGCCGGCGATACCCAGCGGCAGAACCTCGAGCAGATGAAGCTGTTCAAGGAGCACGGGGTGAACCCGATGGGCTCCTGCCTGCCGATGCTCATCCAGATGCCCATCTGGTTCGCGCTCTACACCACGCTTCAAGTCTCGGTGGAGCTCTACAACGCGCCCTTCATCCCGGGCTGGCTCGACGACCTGACGTCCAAGGACCCGTACTACGTCCTGCCCGTGGCGATGGGGATCACGATGATCCTCACCCAGGTGCTCACCCCCACGCCCATGTCCAATCCGAGCCAGAAGACGATGGGTTACGTGATGAGCGGGTTCTTCTCCCTGCTCATGCTCACGCTGCCGTCGGGGCTCACGCTCTACATCTTCACCAACAACGTGCTCTCCATCGGACAGCAGATGTACCTGCGCCGCCAGCTCCACCACCCGCCGGCCAGCGGGCAGACGGTGGAGGTCGGAAACAAGAAGGACGGAAGCGCAGGCGGTAGTGGCGGCGCGGCGGAGCGTGCCAAGCTGCGGGCGTAGCGATGACGGACTCGGCGCGAAAGGCGGCCGCACGCAAGAATCCGCTCTTCGGGGCGGCGGTGGTGAAGGCGGTGTTGCGGAAGCGGGACGGCGTGCAGGCGACCAACGCTCTTTACGAAGGCATCCTCCGCGATCTGGGCGTGACCGACGCGCAGGTGGAGGCCTTCCTGGCCGATCACGCCGAGGAAGTCGAGCAGGCCATCAAGAGCCACGGCCGGCGCGGGGACTGAAGCCATGGGCGACGCGCGAGGCACTCTTTTCGTCGTGAGGTCCACCGCGCCCGGAAAACAGGTGCGCGAAGAGAAGGTGCCCTTCTCCGATCTCCAAGGGCTGCTCGACGCCTGTGTCCAGCACGCGGAAGGGGAGGCGTTCGTGCGCGTGCAGATCAGCGGGACCAGCGCCGGCCAGCGGCGCCGGCTGGTGCTCGACTTCGGTTACTTCGGCCGCGACGAGGAGTGAGCGTGGAGGCGGCGCAACTCAGGAAGATCGCGGAGGGCGCGGCGCAGATGGGTCTGCAGCTCGATGCCGAGCAGCTCAAGCTGCTGGGCCGGCACGTGGATCTGCTCTTGAAGTGGAACAAGTCGATCAACCTCACCTCCATCACCGATCCGGACGAGGTGGTGGAGAAGCACGTGCTCGACTCGCTGGCGGTGGTTCCGGTCCTGCCCCAGGGGAGCTTGCTGGACGCGGGCACCGGCGGAGGCTTCCCGGGAATCCCCATCGCCATCATGCGGCCGAATCTCGAGATCTCGCTGGTCGACTCGGTGCAGAAGAAGGTGGCGTTTCTCAAGTCCGCCCTGGCGGAGCTGCGGCTGCCGAAGGCGAGGGCCTACGGTGCCCGGCTCGAGGGGAACCCCTCGCGCGAGGATCTGCCCCGGGTCCATGCGGCGGTGGCGCGGGCTTTCGCCCCCCCGCAGCAGTGGTTGAAGCTTGCGGCGCATTACGTGCTGCCGGCCGGCGTCGCCATCTGCATGCTGGGCCCGACGGACGAGGCGCCAGCGAGGGTGGGGGACCTCGCCTTGCAGGAAGAGCTTGCCTACTCCCTTCCGTACTCCGGCGCCCAACGGCGCCTCGCCATCTACAAGCACATCTGACCGTTCCACGTGGAACAAGTCTTCCGATCAACCGCGTGGCGGTGGATCCGGACGCGACGCGTCTAGGGATGCGCGGTGGGTTGGGAGGCTCCTGAGTTGGGGCGCTCGGCGTCGGAGCCTTCCAGATGCTCGAGGATGGCGTCGGAGAAGGCCCCCAGGTCGTCGGGCTTGCGGCTGGTGATCCAGTTGCGATCGATGACCACCGGCTCGTCCTTCACGTTGGCGCCGATCTGCTTCAGGTCGTCCTGGATGGTCTGCCAGGCGGTCAGCGTCCGGCCCTTCACCAGATGAGCCGCGATCAAGAGCTGCGGCCCGTGGCAGACGGCTGCCACCAGCTTGCCGGACCGGTCGAACGCCTTGACGAATTCCACCATCTTCGCGTTCACGCGCAGGTGGTCCGGCGACTGCCCGCCGGGGATCAAGAGCGCGTCGTAGTCGTCCGGCTTCGCCTCGTCGATGCTCTTCTCCGCCTTCACCTTCTCCTTGCCCTTGTAGCCCTTCAGCTCCTCTCCGGCCTTCACCCCGATCACGTCCACCTCATAGCCCTCCTTCTTCAACCGATCGTAGGGAATGCGGAACTCGGAGTCCTCGAAGCCTTGGCCCAGCAAGCAAGCGATCTTCATCGAAGTCCCTCCTGGTTGGATGGGCCGCAAAGATGCGGGCCACGGCCCGGCGCCGGAACCCCGCCGTCGGTCGATTTCTGCTCCGGGTTCCACGTGGAACGGGCGCCCCGCTGCTTGATTGATGTCGGAGCCGCGTGGTACTCGCGCTTCACCACGGAGGGCGTGATGGCGCTGGTCCTGGCGATCGTGAACCAGAAGGGCGGGGTGGGGAAGACCACGACGGCGGTCAACCTGGCGGCCTCCCTGGCGGCGCAGGAAAAGACCGTCCTGCTGGTCGACCTGGATCCGCAGGGCAACGCGACGAGCGGGCTGGGGATCTCGCGCGAGCAGGGCGACCGGCCCACCGTCTACCATGCGCTCCTCGGCGAGGCGGACGCCCGCTCGGCGGTACTGCCGACCGACGTGCCCCACCTCTTCGTCCTCCCCGCCAGCAACGACCTGGTAGGGGCTGAGCTGGAGCTGGTGGCGATGGACTCGCGTGAATCGCGCCTGAGGACGGCGCTGGAGCCGCTGCGCGATGGCCACGACTACCTGCTCATCGACTGCCCGCCTTCGCTGGGGCTGCTCACCATCAATGCGCTGGTCGCCGCGGACCGCGTGCTGGTGCCCCTGCAGTGCGAGTACTACGCGCTCGAGGGGTTGGGGTCGCTCCTGCGCACCATCGAGCTGGTCAAGAGCTCGCTCAAGCCGGAGCTGGAGATGGAGGGCGTGGTCCTCACCATGTTCGACGCGCGCAACAACCTCGCGCGACAGGTGATGAAGGACGTCCAGGCCAATCTGCCCGGCCAGGTCTACGACACGGTGATCCCGCGCAACGTCCGCCTCAGCGAGGCCCCCAGCCACGGCCGGCCGGCGCTGCTCTACGACATCGAATCGAAGGGCGCGCAGAGCTACCTCCAGCTGGCGGAGGAGATGCTGCAGCGCCACGGCGCCCGGGCCGCAGAGCGCAAGCACGCCTAGTCACAGGAGAATCCGGTGATCGATCCGAAGGCGCAGTTGAAGCGGCCCGCGCTCGGAAGGGGGCTCGGCGCGTTGATCCCGGGAGGCTCCCCTGCCGAGCGCAAGGGAGTGATGAACCTGGGCATCGAGGAGATCCGCCCCGACAAGTCGCAGCCGCGCCGGCACTTCGACGAAGTGCACATCGAGGAGCTGGCGGAGTCCATCCGCAGCAAGGGCGTGCTGCTTCCGCTGATCGTGCGCCGGTCCAGCGAGGGGTATGTGCTGGTGGCGGGCGAGCGGCGCTGGCGCGCGGCGCAGAAGGCGGGACTGCGCGAGCTGCCGGTGATGGTGCGCGAGGTCACCGAGAAGGAAGCCTTCGAGCTGGCGCTGATCGAGAACATCCAGCGCGAGGACTTGAACCCCGTCGAAGAGGCGGAAGCGTTCCGCCGGCTGATCGACGAGCACGGCCTCACCCAGGAGGAGCTGGCGGCGCGCGTCGGCAAGGATCGCAGCACGGTGGCCAACGCCTTGCGCCTCCTGCGGCTGCCCGAGGCCATCAAGCAGGCCATCGTCGCCGGCCAGCTCAGCATGGGGCATGCCCGGGCGCTGCTCGCCATCGCCGACGAGGGGGATCTGCGCAAGGCAGCCGAGAAGGTGATGGACGAGGGGTTGTCGGTGCGCGCGGCGGAGGCGCTGGTGCAGCGTCTCAAGTCCAAGCGGTTGCCCAAGCAGTCGCGCGAGGCGCACGGCGGCGCGCAGGTGCGCCACCTGGTGGAGAAGCTGCAGCGGAAGCTGGGCGCAAAGGTCGAGCTGAAGGACAAGGGCGGCAGCGGGACGCTGGAGATCCGCTACGGCAGCCTTCAAGAGCTGGACCGCGTGCTGGCGGCGATCCTGGGAGACTGACATGGCCGACACCAACGCTGGAGCGCCGGACTTTCCCGCACCCGAGATCCGCGCTGGCCACGCGCCGCGCCTGCCGGTCCAGCCCGGCCCCGGCACGCAGCCCAGGCTGGAGCTGACCGCCCGCGCCATCTGCGTCGCGGTGGTGGTGGCGGGCCTGATGGGCGCCGCCGAGCCGGTGGTGGTGCTGAAGATCGGCTACGGTCCGAATCTCTCCGTGGTCAGCGCCTTCCTCGGGTTCATCGCCATCTCGCTCATGGGGATGGTGACCGGAACGCGAGGCACCCGCTGGGAGAACAACCTGGTCCAGACGGCGGGCACCGCCGCGGGCTCGGGCGTGGGTTTCATGGCGGTGGTGCTTGCCGCCATCGACATGCTCAACCAGCGCGGGCTGCTCAACCTGCACCTCTCCGGGCTGCAGATCTTCGCCTGGCTGGCCCCGAGCGGCTTGTTGGGCGTGCTGCTCGCGGTGCCCCTGCGCAAGCACTACATCGACCAGGAGAACCTCACCTTCGCCGACGGCACCGCTGCCGGCGAAACGCTGCTCGTCCTCGACGAAGGACCGCGGCAGGCGCGCCCGCGCGTGCTGGCGCTGGGCATCGGCGGCGCCGTCTCCGCCTTCTTCACCATCGCGCGGCAGGTGCTCGGCTGGATCCCGGAGACCATCAACTTCGCCTTCCTCTCCCCGCACGCCGAGGCGCTGCGGCTGGGCACCGAGGTCGGCGTGCTCTCGCTCGGCGCCGGCATCCTCATCGGCCTGCGCGTCACGCTCTCGATGGCGCTGGGGATGGTGCTCGCCTGGGTGGTGGCGCCCGAGCCGCTCTTCCAGAGGGGCCTGGTTCCGTCGCTCACCTTCAACGCCATCCTCCAGCGCTGGATCATGTGGCCGGCCACCGGCCTGATGGTGGCGGGAGGCCTGGCGGCGCTCGCCCTCAAGTGGAAGGTGATCGCCAAGACCTTCCACGGCCTCTCCTCCAAGGACGTCGACGCAGGAGGCGACTTCCCCATCAAGTGGGTGGTATGGGGCGCCATCGCCTGCTCCATCGTGCTCGCCGCGGTGCAGAAGATCTCGCTCGGGTTCCCCATCTGGCTCTCCTTCGTCTCGGTGGGCCTCTCGCTCATCCTCATGCTGGTGGGCATTCGCGTGCTGGGAGAGACCAACTGGGCGCCGATCAGCGCAATGGCCAACGTGATGCAGGCGGTCTTCGCCGTGCTCGCGCCGGGGCACATCCCCATCAACATGATCGGCTCGGGCATGAGCGGCGCGGTGGCGGCCAACGGCGAGCACCTCATGCAGGACTACCGCGCCGGAAAGATCGTCGGCTCCACCAACCGGAACCTCACCATCCTGCAACTGATCGGCGTGCCGGTGGGCGCGCTGGCGGTTGCCATCGCCTATCCCCTGGTGCGCGACAAGTACGGCATCGGCGGGGAGAGCGGCCTCAGCTCCCCCATCAGCGTGAAATGGGCCGGGTTCGCCGAATTGCTCTCCAAGGGCTTCGGCGCGCTGCCGGCGTCGGCGCTGCAGGCGTTGGTGCTCGCGCTGGTCATCGGCGTCGTGCTGACGTTGCTCGAGCAGACGAAGCTCGGGCGCTGGGTTCCCTCGCCCACCGCGGTGGGCCTGGGCATGCTGATCCCGGGCTTCGCGGTGGTGCCGATGGTGGTGGGCGGAATCGTGCAGTTCGTGTGGGAGAAGGTGAGCCCGAAGACGGAGGAGGTGTACGACATCCCGCTCGCCTCCGGCTTCATCACGGGAGAGGCGCTTGTTCTCTTGATGCTCGCCGCGGTGGCGACGTTCAAATAAACCCGGGCGCCTGCTTGTTCGTGATTCTGTTAGAACCTCCCCGAAAGGACTCACACGATGGTCACCAACACCGCATCCACCTCGCCGGCCCCGGCGCCTTCCAACGTCTCTCCGCTTCCGACGGCGTCGCGCGGTCCCGGCGATCTCAACGCCCTGCTCGGCAAAGGGAGCCAGTTCGAGGGCAAGCTGCTCTTCGAAGGCACCGTCCGCATCGACGGCAAGTTCTCCGGCGAGATCGTCTCCACCGACACCCTGATCATCGGCGAAGGCGCCGAGGTGAAGGCCACCGTCAAGGTCGGCACGCTGACCTGCCTGGGCGACTACCAGGGCGACGCCACCGCCTCCAAGGCCATCGAGCTCAAGGCCCCTGCCAAGGTGCGCGGCAACCTGACCACCGCCTCCATCGTCATCGAGCGCGGCGTCTTCTTCGACGGCACCTGCAAGATGGACACGGCCGGCACCGGCACCCCCACCGTCAGGAAGTAAAAACAAAAATCAAACGCCGAGCACCTCTGCGTGCTCGGCGTTTTGACCTTGAGTTTGACCCTCGACGGTTAGTGCTTGCCCGGGGCCGACTGCGTGCCCGGCTGCGAGACCGCCACCTTGATCTGGCGCGGCTTGGTCTCCGCCTTCTTGGGCAGGAAGACGCCCAGCACGCCGTCCTTCGATTCCGCGGTGATGTGCTCCGCGTCCACCGTGTTGGGCAGCGTGAAGGTGCGGCTGAAGGCTCCGTAGGTGCGCTCGATGCGGTGGTACCCGTCGCGCTTCTCCTCGTTCTCCAGCCTGCGCTCCCCCTTGAGCGTCAGCGTGTTGCCCTCGACCTGGATCTCGACGTCCTTGCCGTCGAGGCCCGGCAGCTCGGCCTTGAGCGTGATGCCCTCGGCGTCCTCGTAGACGTCGACCAGCGGCGACCAGGTGGCGGCGACGGAATCCTCCTCGCGGCCGCGGTAGGTGTCGCCAAAAGTACGGAAGAGCTGGTCCTGCAGCGCGAAGAGATCGCGGAACGGATCATTGCGACGAACGATGGCCATGACACGTGCTCCTTTCTGCAAAAAAACCCTGTGGGGGCCAACCGTTGGCCCCTCCCTGAAGACGGCGCGAACGTAAGACAGGGTTGGGGCCCGTCAAGTGGGGTACCCTGCGCGGCCCATGCCGGAACGCCTCCAGATGTTGCGCAACGCGCTCCTCTTCGAGAACGTCCCGGCGGCGGAGCTGGAGCAGCTCTGCTCGCTCATCCGGACCGTCGATTTGGAAGCGGCGGAGACCTTCGTGGCGCGAGGGGATCCGAGTCCCGGGCTGGTGCTGGTGGAGGCGGGGACGCTCGACGTCCTGGTCGATGCGACCCCCATCTGCTCGCTCTCGCCGGGGAGCGTCTTCTCGGAGGAGTCGTTGGTTTCGGACGCACCCTCGGCCGCCACGCTGCGGGCGGCGGCGCCGGCGCGCATCGGCGTCCTCGAGCGGCGCGCGGTGGACGAGCAGCTCGAGCGGATGCCCCTCGTCTGGGAAGCGCTCGATCGCGCCTGGCGCCACCGGGTCCTCGCCGGCCGCCTCTACGCGCTCGATCTGTTCGAGGGGCTGCCCGCGGATGCACGTTTCGCGCTGGCCGCCGCGTTCGAGACGGTCGACCTCCTGCCCGGCGCCACGCTGGTCCGACAAGGCCAGCTGCTCGAGTGCCTGTTCG